>CAZGYS010000033.1:7475-21152 GCA_964530305.1 uncultured Leptospiraceae bacterium | reverse complement strand
CAACGCTCGTGCCCAAGAGCGAGTCGGTGACACCTGGAGCGCGGGACGAAGAAGTCCGTGCTTACCTGGATGAGAACAAATTTGAATACTTGATGAACGCCTGCGTCATGGTTGAGGCGGTATAGGCTCCACCAGCAGGCGCATTAGTTCCGCGGGTCCCGTATCCGGTTCAAGGCGAACAATGGGCGATAGTCCCGGGAAGCTTCCGCGCACCTCGTTTATCAATTCGAGCGATACGTCGTTGGGGTCGAAGGCGATTTGATTTTCCATGCCCAATCGCGCCAGTACGCCGGCGGCCGTCTTGATGTTGTTGGCGCGAAATCGCCGGCAGGGGCCCTGATATTTAGCCGGATGCATGTGGATGTAGAGGTCCGGATTTTCGCCTTCGCGCAGAACCCATTGGGATCCATCAGGTAGGTCAATGAGCATATAGTCGTCCCGCGCGTTCAACGCCGAGCGGTAGGACGTAGGCCCAAAGAGCTCACGTTTTTTCAAGTCGTCCTCGATCATGCGGGCGATTTCGCGCGGCATGTACCGACCCGTGTAGATATCCAGCGTATTGGCGCCGACCCGAAGCAGTTCCTTCAGTAGAGCCTGGAAGCCGTTTTCGCCGTTTTCATAAGCACGCTGGATTGAGGCGCGGAGAAAGCCAAGGTGATGTTTCCAGGCGTTAAAGGCAAACGGCGTTGGAACATTCAGCTCATCGCGTTCCATGTATGCTTTCATCGGTTAGCGGGCGGGGGTAAGTGTGCAAGTGATTTCGCAGGCGTTCAATCCAGGCGTCCTTGAAATCGGTAACCAGGCCGGGGTCGCCTCCCAGCTTCTCGATGGTGGTCATGCGTAGGTTCGCGTCGCCGCAGGGGTTTATGTATTCGAAGGTCTTCAAGGAATTGGAGACATTGACCGCGACGCCGAAGCTTGAAAAAAATCCCTTGAACATGATTCCGATGGAGGCCAGCTTCTTGCTTTCGCTTTCGGGCGGGACGGGAATGGTATACAGCCCGGGAGCGTCGGCATTGTTCTTTAGTTTAAGGCCCCAGGTTTGTTCGATGCTTTCGCGCGTGATTTTCAATAGTTGATCAAAGAAATGGGAAACCGGTATTTCGCGTGTACGAAGATCGATATGCGGATAGATGACGCACTGGCCGGGCTCATGGGCCGTATAATCGCCGCCTCGACCGATGCGTACGTGAGCTACGCCGTTATCCCGCAGTTGATCGGGCGAGATAAGCAAGCTTTCCTCCCGACTCTTAACTCCCGCCGTGAGTGTTTGCGGGTGGCCACAGAAAATCAGTAACTCTCGTCTTTCGCGGCGAAGAGATTCTTGCAGGCGTACGTAAGCCCGGTAGGAAATGGCCCGCGGCTTAATGTCCGCGTCTACTACCGCGATTTCATCGGATATGTTCCGTAATTCAGGCATACAGCCTCTACAATTAGTCTATTTTTTGGGGACGTGACGAGTGGAAAAGTTACTAGCCCATGGCCGTATTCAGTATCATCAGGGCGCGTTCCTTGATGCGAACTTCGGGATCCGGTAGGCCGACGCACGAAGGACAACCGCTTTCGCACGGGCATTCCCGTATCAGGTCTCGAGCCGCGCCGGAAATGACCGCCAGATTCTTCATTACGCTGAAACTTAACTCCAGGCCGCCGGGAAAGGCGTCATAAAAATAAATGGCCGGCATACTGAAGGAGGATGCGCGTACTTCGGAGCGAAAGCGCAAATCCCGAGGATCACAAATGACGAAGAGGGGTGCCACTCGCCCGAGGGCATGAGCCGCGCCGGACAAGGCGGCACCCAGTTCCCTTTCATCCAGCCTGGCTCGAATCTCATGACCGTCCGGCAGGAGAATCCAAGCTGCCTGGGTATGCATTTCAATTTCCGGCGTGTGAATTTCGCCCCAGCCCAGGTTTTCGTGGGTTTCAAGTTTTATCTTCTTGAACATCACGGCCTTGATGCGCAGCGAAAGTTCTCCTTGATGCATCTCCAGGCCGTTGTGCACGCGAAGGTTCTCGTCTTCCAGGACCGCGATGTCGACTTTCTCCTGAGCATCCGTATAATAATCGACGTTCAAGCGCCGAACGCGAGCCTGCAGCTCTTCCCACAGCAGCTCCTCAACGTAGTACTGTTGGCCCTGATGAATATAAATGGCATCCGTGTGAATCAGGGTGGGCGCGCCGAAGTAATCCACTTCACCGATCACTTTTTCATGGGCTTTCTCCGTGACGTCGATGATGACGAAGTTCTCTCGCGCACCCGTGCGAAGACCGAACGTGTTCGCGGGATAAACGTCACTCATCCAATGGTACTTTCCATTGGTATGAGTAAGTACCTTGTGCGCGTCCAGATGGTCCAGGATCTCGCCGGTACCTTCGAAGCCGCCGAAGGTTTCACCGTCGGCGAAGGGTAATTCGAAAGCCGCGCACTTGATATGATCGGCCAGCACCAGCAAGTTGTCCGGATTGGCCATGGCTCGTTCGGGATTCTTTTCCAGATAGTATTCGGGATGGGCCGCCAGGTATTGATCCGTTCCATCCGACGTGGCCATGAGAATACTCAGGCTTTCATTGCTGCGGCGACCGGCTCGTCCGAATTGCTGATGCAGAGAAGAGATACTACCCGGGTATCCCAGTGAAACCGAAACGTCCAGCGCGCCGATATCGACGCCCAGTTCCAGCGCATTGGTGCTGACGACACCCAGGACTTTACCTTCGCGTAGTTCGTGCTCGATTCGACGTCTTTCATTGGGCAAGTAACCGCCGCGATAGGCGCGAATCTTGTCCGCAAGCACATGCGCTCTTTCGCGCAAATATGTAAACAGCAACTCCACGCGCAAACGACTACGACAAAAGAAGATGGTACTGATTTTATTCTTGAGCAGGTAGGCGCCCAGGCGAGCGGCCTCCTTGACGGCGGAAGCACGAATTCCAAGTTGCTGATTTACTACCGGCGGGTTGTAGAAAATTATATGCTTGGCGCCCCGAGGAGCGCCATTGCGATCCACCAGGGTAAAGGGCAGGCCCGTGATTTTCTCCGCGTGTTCGCGCGGGTTGGAAATGGTAGCGGAGGCCGCCAGGAATTTCGGTTTAGAACCGTAGAAATCGCACAAGCGCCTCAAGCGACGCAGAAGATTGGCAACGTGACTGCCGAATACGCCGCGATAGGTATGCAATTCGTCCATGACGACGAATTCGAGATTTTCGAAGAGCTTAATCCATTCGGTATGATGAGGTAGAATTCCGGCGTGCAGCATATCCGGATTCGTTACGACGAAGTCTCCCGCTTCCTTGATTCGTTGACGGGCCGCCGTCGGCGTGTCTCCATCGAACGTATAGACGCGATAATTCGTGCGGCTCTTTTCATTGAAACCCACGAGACCCGCCAGTTGATCCTGCGAAAGCGCCTTGGTGGGAAACAAAAGCAAGGAACGACTATGGGGGTTCTCCAGCTTGCGTTGAAAGATGGGCAACATGTAGGTCAGGGACTTGCCGGATGCCGTGGGCGTAACCACGACCGTGTTTTCGCCGCGTAAGGCGGAGGTCACGGCTTCGGCCTGATGCGTATACAGACGGGAAATGCCCTGTGCTTCCAGGGCGTCTCGAAGGCGAACATCCAGATCCTCGGGGATCATGGCGTAGTCCGCGTCTTGCGCCGGGATGCTGAAAGAACCGGCGATACACTTCGCGAAGTGTTCATCCTGTTTGAGAAAGTCCAGAAATTGAGGCAGGTTCATGGCGCGGGGGTCACTTTACAAATGATGGGATATTTTCGCAAGGCGATATTATGTCCCCGATTGCCCGGCGCTCATCCGCGAGCGACGCGGGATCTTTGCCAGGCATCCCAGGAATAGAAAGCCAGCGCCACCCATATGAAAACGAAGGCGATGAAATGATCGCCGGTAAATTTTTCGCCGTAGCCGATTACGGAAACCAGGAAGAGCGTCGTGGGCGCGATATACTGTAGAAAACCCAGCAGTGAAAGTGGAATGCGTCGGGCCGCCGCCGTAAACAACAGGAGCGGCGTCGCGGTCACGATACCGGCCGCGGCCAGGAGTAAATCCAGACGCATGTCTCCCGCCGTAATAAAGACCGTTTCTCCTCTTCCATGAAGATGGAAGAAGAGCCCCAGCGCGAAAGGCGTGGCGGCCAGCATCTCCAGGAAAAGCCCGTGCAACGAACCCATGGGCGAAAGCTTGCGCAACAAACCGTAGAAGCCGAAGGAACCCGCCAGCGTAAGCGAAATCCAGGAAGGTCGGCCCAGGGCGAAAGACAGGTAGGCCACGCCGACGGTCGCGGCGGCTACCGCCGTCCATTGAAAGCGCGTTAACCTTTCGCCTAGAAATATCATTCCCAGTAGAACATTGACCAGCGGATTGATATAGTATCCCAGGCTGCTTTCGAGCACGCGATCCACGCTGACCGAGTAAATGAAAACGCCCCAGTTCACGAGTAACAAGGCGCTGGTCAAGGGAACCATGGCCCATCGCCGCGGCGATTGCACGATTCGCAGTAGTTCCCGGACGCGTTCGCCGTACATGACGAACGGCAGCAGGAGCATCGCCGACCACAATACGCGATGACAGAGAATCTCCAGGGGCGCGGCCCGGGCGATGTTCTTGTAGTAGATGGGCGTAAAGCCCCAGAAGAGGAAAGCGGACACGGCCAGTAGAACGCCGGTGCGAACCGACGAGTCCCGGGGGGCGGAGTCGGGCGCAGCCATCTAAGCGAGCTTGCCGCCGGCTTTTTTCAAAATACGGTTCCGTCTTTTTTCCAACTGGTCCGCCGCGAAATCACGGCCGGGGGCCTTGACCGTCTCTTTGTTTTCTCCGTGGAGTTGCTCAATCAGGGCGTCCGTGTGTCCCAGGGCGGCGGAGAAGTCCTTAACGCGATGTTCCAAGATCTTTGCCAGTTGGAGGCGCGAAACCGGACACGCGAAATCGTCGACGGCGGACGTGTGCAGACGAATCGCCTCGTCCCATTCCAGACGGGCGCGATACAGTCCCGCCAGAAAGAGCAGGTCCAGGTGTCGTCGTCGCAGGGCTTTGTCTTCGTCGATATCCCGATCATCTTCACTGCTCTCCACGGGAGGCGATTCGTCGGCCAGCATGGGCGCGAGAATTTCAATGGCTTCGCGCACGCGTTCATTGCGCGCCAGGATTCGCGCCAGGCCGGAGCGAACCGCGGGACTGGAAAGGTCCTTTTCGCGATAGACCCGAACCGCTTCCAGGAACATGAACGCCATCCCCTGGATGTCCAGCAGGTTGTGATGAAAGACGCGATCCATGCCCCCGTCGACGGCGTACTTCTTATAATCGAAATACAGTTGAGGGATTTCGGAACCGGGCACGTCGTCGACGCGTTCCATGCCCAGCAACGCGGTCTCGAGATCTTTCTGTTTATTGCCGGGCAAGGTTCCCTTCGGAAACAGTCGGCGGAGGATGTGCAGCAGGTCGAAGTGCAGCATGGGCCGACTGCCCCGCCGACGATTCATGATCAGGCGATTGCGAATCAAGGGCATGTCGAAGGACTTGCCGTTGTAGGTCACCATGAACGGATACGAGGCGATGAGAGCATCAAGGTAGTCCAGGTAGGCGGGTTCGCCGCCGAGATCATCCAGGTAGAGCTGCTCCAGGTAGAGGCGATTGTCGTTGAAATAGCCGAGACCCGTGAGAAAGGGAAACGTCGCCGCGCCCCGCGACAGGCCGGTGGTTTCCGTATCCAGGAACAATACTTCGCCGGGATGGATGACGTCGTTTCGTCCGGACAGGGCCAGCTCCATGATACCGGTTAAGGTGAGGGGTAGAAACTGGTTTAGTTCTCGCGTACCGAAGACGGGGTTTTCGAGAATCAAGCGACGAACGTAGAAACCGTCGGCTTCGCGCTTGAGTTCGGTTTCGCCGAAGCGCAGGGTTTCTTCCGGCTCCGTAGTGCTTTCGCGCGCCGCATTCCCGGACGGGCCCTCGGGCGAGTCCGGGCTGTTCGAGGACGGCGGAGGGCCGGAGGAATAGAGTCCCAGTTTGCTCTTAATGGACATCCGATTGCTCTTTCAGGCGACCGGCTTTTCAGGCCCGGCGCCCGCGCGATGCAGTTCCCAGAGTTTGATGTACTTCAGGAAGTTGTAATACCCGGCCAGCACGGAAATCACCAGGCCGGCTCTCCCGTCCAGGAATCCGCGATGGTAGAAATATGTAATCATGAATTTACTGAAGGCCTTGGTAATCGCCCATAAAACGGAACTTTTACGTCCCCGCGCGAACTTATCACGCGCGAAGTGGCTGGAGTAGGTGTTGATGGTCTTCAAGTGATCGCTGATGGCGGCGTAGCTGTAATGCTCCAGATGGGATTTCATCAAGCCGATGGAACCGTCCGGCGCGAGCTTTTCATGAACGGTATCGCCCGTGTAGCGGGCACTGCCGTTTTGGAAGAGACGAATCTTGTACTCGGGATACCAGCCGCAATGGCGAATCCATTGGCCGAGATAGAAACTCATGCGAGCCATTCGGTAGGCAACATGGTCCGGCGGCGAATCGCCTTCGTGCTCGGCCATGATGCGCGTGATGTCTTCGCGCAGGGCGGGCGTCACGACTTCATCCGCGTCCAGAACCAAAATCCATCGCCGTGAGGCTTTTTCAATGGCGAAGTTCTTCTGATTTATAAAACCGTCGAACTCGCGCTCGTGAATTTTCGCGCCGAATTGTTGGGCGATGTCGGTCGTCTTGTCGGTAGAACCGCTGTCCACCAGGACAATTTCATCGGCGAAGCGAACGGATTCGAGGCAGCGCGGCAGGCGAGCTTCTTCGTTTAACGTGATGACGCAGACGCTGAGTCCGGAAGGTCTTTCAGTTGACATCCCTTTTACTGACGAAGGCGTCCGAGAAGGGAATTTCGACGCGGGCGATGGTGGTGTCGTCCTTGATCATGATGCGAAAGTACTTGGGGTCGATGTTTTCGCCCTTGAGCAGAATGATGATGAGAGCAATACCCAGTCCGGCACCCTCGGAATCATCTCCCTGCATGGCCTGGTCCATGTAGAATTCGGCGATGTCGTTGTAGCTCATGGCCTTCTTGAGCTTTTCACGCATGCTGCTTTCTTCTTGTTCCGCGATGGGCGTGTTGTTGATCACTTCGATGCGAATACCGGTATTGTCGAAGTGGAAGTCGATCAGGACGTAGTAGCCGCGGGCCTTTGCTTTTAAGCCGTACTCAAGGGCCATCTTCTCGCTGAACATGGCCTTGTAATCTTCCATGCCCTTTTTGTAATCATCCTCGTTCTTGATTTGCAATTCGCGCTCGTCGAAGAAGATGCGCTTCTGATTGGCCTTGCAGCCGTTGATGACCAGTTCTTTGAGAATAGTATAAAGTACGTGGATGAAATGACTGTGATCCGTCTTGGCGAGGATACTATCCAGGGCGTGCTGGATGTGTTTCTCCACCATATCGGTCATACGGTGGGTCTTTAGAGTGAGGTACTGGCCGTTTTGAACGGCTATTGCAATATCACCGTTGATATCCTGCAGGGACGGGGTCGACACGGTGACAGCAGGACCGCTGGAAAAACACCTGTCAAGCCATATTCGGGGAAGGCCCGGCGGGTCCCGCCGGCACGTTCAACCCTGGGTTTAAGTTTCGATTTCGCGTCGGTTGAGCAAGGTGATGGACGCCGCCCAGAAGACGATGAACCACACCAGGTTCAGAAGGGGTGACAGGGGTCCGGTATTGTTTCCGACTTTCCGCAGGGACCGCGTCATGTCCAGGTCGGCGGCGACTTCGGTCAGGCCGTACAGAAAATTGATGCTGAACTGGGGCAGACCATATCCGGCGCCGTAGACGAAGGCTCGCCAGCCGGCGGAGAGCTGATCGGTGGTGGCGCCCAGCAGGGAAAACGCCGGCATAATACCCAGCCCTACGATGATGATTCCCAGGAAGAGGGACGGGACGCGCCCGACGACAAGACTGAGAAACATCTGCATGGCCGTGAAAGTTAACAATGCCATGGCGAAGATCCCCAGGCCCTTGAGAAGATGCCAACCGGGATCACCGGACAGCGCGAACATCAGGCCGTGAGCCACGAGCAGCATGATTAACAAGTTCACCAGCAGCAGGGCCATGATGGCCAGGAATCGGCCCACCAGGTATTCCCACCTCTGAACCGGACGCGCCAGGATCATGACATGAGTGCGATTCTGAAAGTCGTTCATGGCCAAAAAGGGCGTAAAGATTCCCGACAGCAAGAAGAGCCAGAAACCGATCATCGTGTAGGTCACCGCGGAAAGCATGGATTTCGTAAAAGTCTTCTCGCGGGTTTCGGTATTCTTGAAGGCCTTTTCCAGCGCTTCAATTTGCGCTTTCTTTTGCTCCTCGGTTAACTGTTGCGCTTCCCGAATTTTGGCGATGCGTCGTTCCTTCTGAAACTCGATGGCGCCCTTCTGCATGGAGATGCAACCGCGCGTGCAACCGCCGCCGGAGAACAAAAACAGCACGGAAAAAATAATTAAGAACAGCAGCAGCTTACGGCGAATGGCTTCCATGAAAGCCAGGTTTTGAACCGCCCAGATGCGTTTGGAGACTTTAGTAATGAATTCCATGAAAAGACTCAGCCCTCTTTGCCCTTAACGAGTCGCTTGAACACTTCTTCCAGGCTTTCGCGCTTCTGGGAATAATAAATAATGCGCGCGCCTTTATCAATGAGCCGAGCCGGCAGCGTACGTTCCAGTTCCGGATCCGATATGGATAGAGTCGCGCGCTTCCCCTGAATGTTGACTTTGGGATCGGCTTCGCGCAAGCAGGCCAGCGCGGGTTCCAGGGCCTCTTCCAGTTCAAGTTCGATGCCCTGTTGGCCGGCCAATTCGTCCCGTGATCCTTGCGCCACTACATTGCCGTGGTCCAGAATGGCCACGCGGTCACAGGTCTTTTCGACTTCGAGTAATTGATGCGAATTAAGAAAGACGGTGGCGCCGCGTTCTTTTTCGCTCAGGATGGCTTCGCGAATTTCGAGAACGCCCATGGGGTCCAGGCCGGAGTTCGGTTCATCCAGGATCAACAACTCAGGCGAACCGAGCAGGGCCTGAGCGAGACCCACGCGTTGCATCATGCCCTTGGAAAATCCGCCGATGCGACGGTCCGCCGCCTCCGACATTTTTACGCGCGCAAGAACGGAGTCGATTTCCGTTTCAATGCCGCTCATATTCAGTCCGGCCATGCGAGCCTGGTAGCGCAGGAATTCCCGCGCGGTAAGAAATCCGTGAATGCTCACTCGTTCGGGAAGATACCCAATGCGTTCGCGATTCAAGCGCGACGGCGTGTCTCCCAGTACTCGAATGTCTCCCGAGCTGGCCCGCACGAAGTTAAGCATGGTTTTGACGAAAGTCGTTTTGCCCGCGCCATTTGGTCCGAGAAAGCCGAAGATCTCTCCCTGGCGAACCTGAATATCCACGCCGTTAAGCGCGCGTACGGCTCGATAATCTTTTACGAGCGCCTTACTTTCGATTACGTTTTCCATTTCGACTCCGCGGCATCAGGAGTCCGGAACGACAAGCCGGCAAGGAAAATATCGAAGCGTCCGAACGACGGCGAGAACATTAATTGCTTTACGCAAAGGGAGCAGGTGGTCATTGGTACGGCATGAAATTGATCATCGTCCGACATGGAGAAGCAGGCCCGAGCGCCGATGATTTCAACCGGGTTTTGACGCCCCGGGGTCGCGACGACATCGCCATGATGAGTGCCTTGATCCGATCCACGGGTTGGACGATTGGGCGCATCGCCTGTAGTCCGCTGGTGCGTGCTCGACAGACGGCTGATGTTCTGGCCGAGCGGTTGAATCATTCCGCCGGCGCCGAGGTCTCGCATTCCATCGCCCCCGGCTTTCAGCCGGACGGCGCGGCGGCGGAACTCGATGCGGGCGGGGGTTCGGAAGCTCATATCTGGTGTTTTCATGCGCCGGACGTCGCCCGGATGGCATCTTACCTTACCGGGCTTTCGGACGGAGGGTTCTACTTCACGCCGGGCACAATGCTGGCCTTGAATCTACCCTCGGCCGCGCCCGCCGGTCGTTCGCTCATTGTCTGGAAGATGCAACCGGAGTTCATGCGAGATCTGAACTCCGTTTAAGTTCCCGGCGAACACCCGCTTCAGCGTCCGGGCGATTCAGGGCGGAGCATAGGCCGGCGGGCCATGCAGACAACGTCGGCCTGTTTGCTTTTCAGCGTGCCCCGGGCGGTGCGTTTTCGAGGATGATAGAGCCATACCGCTTTATCGCTGTTATGAAAAGCGGTTGCGGTCCAGACGGAGCGTAGGCGTCCGCGACCGACCTTCGCGGACTTCGAGAAAAATGAACGCGCTTCGCGGAGCGAAGGCAGCCGACCCGATTGGAATTCGCACGCGGCCGCTGCCCGGACGAAATTCATTCGCCCCCGGGGTCCGCCGATGATGCGCGGCTTTGTTTTTTTGGACTTGTTCATGACGATCTTTTTTCGCGATACGCGGAGGTTGCCGGCTTTGCGGTTCGACGCGTTCCGTTGGCGTATGATGAAGCTCTCCCGTCCCCGGCGGTATTCAATGGAAATCAATCGCAGCGGGCCGCGATTGTGTATATGGACCTTCAAGGCAACTGGTCCGGCGGTCCCTGTCGGGGTCACCCGGAGTTGGTATACGGCGATTTGATTTTCAGCGGCGTGCTCCGAGGCCGGAGAAGCGGCCGCCAAACGCGAGCACACCCCGGGAAAGCAGGCAATCAGCGTGCTGATGATTAGAATTTTCATGGAATCCTCCTGAATTGGTATTCGGGAGGAAGGGTCGACAAAGCGTCCGTTGGTGCGCAAAAAAACGAAACAGCCGGAGTGAATTCTAAAGCGGCGGGGCTTTTTCAATCTCTTCGATCAGGCGCTCGCGCACGACTTCTTGATCGAAATGCTCCAGGACGTATTCGCGGGCTTTTTCGCCCATGAGCTTGGCGCTTTGTTGATCCTTAAGTAAGCCCTTGAGCGCGGCGACGAAATCATCCGTGCTTGCATACACATGCCCGCGCTCGTTCTCGCCGACGTGGCCGCGTAGAACGATGCTCGCGCCGTTCACGAGTACGGGCTTGCGGCGAGCCATGGCTTCCAGGGTCACGATGCTAAGGCTTTCATTGGGCGAAGGCATTACGAAAACCGAACAGCGATGCATGAGGCGGAACTTTTCTTCATCGCTTACGAAGCCGCCGTAGATGATGTCGGGATCCCGGGGCAACTCCATGGAGAGACTGCCGGTCAATACCAGCTTCATAGCTTCCAGATGCTCATCCCGGAAACGGCGAAAGTTCTCAATCAGGTCGGCGCATCCCTTGCCCGCGTCGATGCGTCCGCAGTAGTAAAGGAACGACGGTGCGTCGGCTTGTAGAAAAGGAGCAATCGCCCCGCGGTCCGTTGTTAACGTTTCCGATGAGTCATCCAGACGGGTGTCGATCCCGAAGGACGCCAGTCTGCCCGGGAGCTTGCCCCAGAGTTTCTCGCCCGTCGCCTGTTCTCCGGGAGTCAGCCAGAAAATAAAACCGGCCCGGCGCGCCATGCGTCGGAACACCGGCAGATAGGCGGGTGCTTCGTCGTGGAGGGTCGGGATTAGAAACGTTCGCTCGCGCGGCGTCAGGAAGGTTCCGAAGTACGTCGGTGAATACAAATAAGTGACGAAGAGAATCGCGCGATAGCGGTCGCCGCGGTTCTCCAGGTACTCCAACAAATCACGGGAGTGCGGCCCCTGGGAACGAATCCATTCCTCCTGCAGCGCGGTAGTCCAGTTGAAGACCGGTTCTCCCGGTTGAAGGGCGTCCCGGCGAGCAGGATCGGGGTCAAAGAAGCTCGCGTGCAAGCGGCGAGGGTCCGCGGGCTCGGCGCGATAAGCTCTCCAACGAGCCATCAGCAGGTTGTGCAGCTTAAAAAAATAACCGGTTCGTCCCGAACTGACGCTGAAACGCAGCACGCGAATGCCCCCGTCCAGGTGGGCGCCCGGCTGCAGCTCGTTTTCCCAGGTGTCCGGGTTCAGAGCCGTGGTCGTCAACACGTCCAGGCGGTACTTTTCGCGCAGTAGTTCGGCGTAGCGGCTTGCCAGATGTTCCGCGCCTCCGGCGATGTCCGGGTGCATGCGTTGTACTACCAGGGCGACCCGATCGCGCTTATCGTTTTCGGGAAAGTCGTCGAGCAAGTCGGTCATGAGAGCAGGGGCTCCAGCGCCTGGAGAAAATCGCCCTTAATCCGATCCGTATTAAATTCACCGCGAAAGCGAGCGTGTCCCCGGTTGGCCAGGGCGAAGGCCAGATCCGGATCGGATACGATGCGATGAATGGAAGCCGCGAAGAGAGCAGGGTCCGGCTCATTCCAGACCAGCGCTCCGTCACCGGCCGTTTCAGGAACACCCGCGCGTCCCAGGGCGATGACCGGCAGCTTCATGGCCATGGCCTCTACCAGGGGAACGCAGAATCCCTCGTGCTCGGACAGGGTCATAAAGACGCGCGCGGATAAATACATGGATTTCAATTCACTCTGGGTCACGCCGCCTGTGAAGATGACGTCTTCGCGCACGTCGAGCCGGTCCATTAATTCGTTCAATTGGCGATAGTAGCCGTCCAGTTGAGGATCGGAGCGACCCACGATAAGGAGGCGGGAATCCGGATTGTAGGCGTCGCGGTACAGCGCGAAAGCGCGAATCAAGTTTTCGTAACCCTTGTTGGGAGCCAGGCGCCCGACCATCAGTATGTTGGTAAAGTCCCGGGGATAGTCCATGGCGAACTCGGCCAGCGCGCCGGCGTCCGCTTCGCCGTTGAGTAGGTCGTCGACGCGATGCAGCGGCGCCATGACGCGGGTTTGTTCCGCGGGCAGGCCTTCGCGGATCAGGTCCCGGGAGTTGAATTCGGAGGCGGCCAGGCCCAGGTCGCAGCCGGCGCGAATGAATTCCCCCAGCTGGGTCAGCCCCACGCGACAGGCGTTGGCGATTCCCGCGTGATAGGGTTCGAAGAATTCCGGCGGCGTGACATTGTGGTACTTAAGGACCTTGCGACAGTTCAGTTCGCGAAACAATGCCAGGGCCGTCTCCCAGGCGATGGAATAATGATAAATTAGAATGTCCGACGGGTCGCGAATAAATCCCCGTAGTTTACGCACGGCCAGAAACTCACGATCGCCTTCGCCGCCGTCCGCGAATATGCGCACGTCATGACCGAGCTCGGAGAGAATGTCCTGCATTCCGGCGATGTCGTTGCACACCGCGTCGCCGGAAGTAAACCGGGGCGTCAAAAGCGCGATGCGAGTCATTCGCGCTCCCGGGGCGGCTCATCACGCGTTGCGCGAATGGCGTCGTCCGACGTCGACGTCCGCGAAGAGCGGTTGAGTTCGCCGACCACGCGATTCATGGTATCCCTGGTTTTGTCGCTCAAATCATTCAGATGGTCCTTGAGCATTTCCTGGCGCAGGCGAATTTCGCGGAGCTCCCGGGGCAACAGCAACAACCCGCCGACGACGCGCAGGGCGTAGCCCAGGACGGGTATCATCAGTATGCCTTCCAGGGCGGCGGCCGGGATGAGTCCGCGAACTTTCGCTTTTTGCGCGCGGCCCTCGGCGCCCAGACGCAGGCGCAGGATAATTTCAACCTTGGACCGGCCGCGACGAAGCATGTTCAGATAGAAGCGTTCGCCGGCCGGATCGGGGC
>CAZGYS010000033.1:0-7465 GCA_964530305.1 uncultured Leptospiraceae bacterium | reverse complement strand
GGATGGCCAGGTACGCATTGCGAACGAATTCACGGCCTTCGTAGCGGGCCAGTTCCCGGTAGCGGATTTCGGATCGAAAAGCCGTATGGAACTCGGGCTGAAAGGAAAGGGGCGTCAGGCGGAGATGGGGAATGTATGGGCGACGTTCGGTCCCGGCGTCCGTCGCTCCATCACCTTGAGGCCGAGTGGTTGTCCCGGGAAAAGTCTCCGCCTGTAAGAGCAGGGCCGATTTCCGGATTTCGTCCTTGATCTTTTCCAGATCCATTTGCGGGACATTTTGATGCACGTGACCTCTTACCTGGCGATTTACACCGGGTCAATGATTTACCCTTCCCATGTCGGCGGGGATAAAAGGCATTTACATCGGACCCTCACGCCTATTGCTGGTTCCATGAGCAGGATTTATCGCAGCTTGCCGCCCGAAGGCACAAAAATCGGAATCGCCTTTTCCGGCGGGTTGGACACCCGCGCGGCCGTCGCCTGGTTGTCCCGCAATGGGCAAAAGGTGCATGCGTATACGGCGGACCTGGCCCAGCCGGATGAAGAGAATGTAAACGACATCCCTCCCAGCGCCATGGAGCACGGAGCCGCCGACGCGCGGCTGATCGATTGCCGGGAAGCACTGGTCCGCGAGGGTTTGATCGCCATTCAATGCGGCGCGTTCCATTTATCCAGCGGCGGGCGTAAATACTTCAATACCACGCCCCTGGGTCGCGCGGTGACCACTACGGCCCTGATTCGAGCCATGCGCGAGGACGATGTGAACGTCTTTGGTGACGGCAGCACGCACAAGGGCAATGACATTCAGCGTTTTTATCGCTACGGCATCCTGGTAAATCCGGAACTGCGCATCTACAAACCCTGGTTGGATCAGCGCTTCGTGGATCAGTTCGGCGGTCGCTCGGAAATGTCCGAGTATCTCCAGGGCCTGAACCTGCCCTACCACATGTCGGCCGAGAAAGCCTACAGCACGGATTCCAACCTGCTGGGTGCTACCCACGAAGCCAAGGACCTGGAATACCTGAATCGCGGCATCAGCATCGTCGAGCCCATCATGGGCGTGCCCTTCTGGAAGGCCGAAACCGAAATCAAGACCGAGCAGGTTACGGTTCGTTTCGAGGCGGGCATGCCGGTGGAACTAAACGGTAAATCGTTCGATTCGCCCCTGGCGCTTTTTCTGGAAGCGAATCGCATCGGCGGGCGGCACGGCCTGGGCATGAGCGATCAAATCGAGAATCGCGTCATCGAAGCCAAGAGCCGGGGTATCTACGAAGCTCCGGGCATGGCGCTTCTACATATAACTTATGAGCGCTTGCTCTCCGCCGTACACAATGAAAATACCCTGGATTCGTATTTCGATCTCGGGCGTCGCCTGGGGCGATTGCTGTATGAAGGTCGCTGGTATGATCCCGAAGCGCTCTTGTTGAAGGACGGGCTGACGCGATGGATTGCTTCCGCGGTCAGCGGGGAAGTGGTTCTCGAACTGCGCCGCGGCGATGACTATGGAATCCTGGATACAAAGCCGGTCTATTCGGCTTACGATCCGGAGAAGCTCTCCATGGAAAAAACCGAGTCCGCTTTTTCACCGGACGATCGTATCGGCGCGCTGGAGATTCAGAACCTGGGAGTTTCGGACAACCGCGGATTGCTCGCTCACTATCTCAAGCTGTCGGCCATGCCCGGCGGTGAAATCGACGACATCCGTAAGTTGCTGAGCGAATAAATCGCCGTAAAGGGGAGCTGCCCCGTCCGCTCGGGGCGATTCGCGTTTATTGAAACTTGATCACGTCCGCCTTCATGTGCAGGCGATGATAATAGAAGCCGGGCAGATAGAATTGATCCGTCCAGTAGCGAACGTTGATCAAAGCGTCTCCCTTCGGGCCGGGGGCCGTGGTCTTTCCGTCCTTATCTTTCGTGCCCGCGGTCGGCTCCAGCAGTTGTTTGCGCGCCTCATCCATGGGAACCGAACCGGGCCAGTTGAAGAGGATGAAATTGGGTTCCAGCCAGCTTACCGTGGTCTTGGCCTGGCGTAGAACCTTGTAGCGCTTTTGGCCCAGGGGCACCGTGGACGTCAGGAGCCCGGCGGATGCCGAACCGCATGCGCCGAAGGCGATTGCACTCGCGAGAATCAGAACCATGCCCATTATTCGAAAGACCATGAGAAAAATGTAACGCCGGCCCGGGCCGCCGCGTCCATTACTTTTTAGGGTGGTCTTTGTCCGGCGGGTTCGGATGATTCTCCCCGGAGGCCGGCGCGATTTCCATATGTTTACGATTCCCAATTTACTAACGACCTTACGCATTCTGCTGGTTGCTCCCACAATCTGGCTCCTGAACGAGGAGCTCTATTTCGCGGCCCTGGCGGTGGGTACAATCGCCCTGATAACCGATTTCTTCGACGGCATGTTGGCCCGAAAACTCAATCAGCAGTCCTATGTCGGTGCCATTCTTGATCCGGTGGCGGACAAAATCGCCGTAATTGCCTTCTTCGGATTTTTCTACGTTAACGGCCAGACTCCGCTGTGGTATTTCCTGCTGATTTTCATCCGGGACGTAGCCCAGTTGCTTGCCATTCCCGTTCTGCTGTGGTGGAAGAAAATTCAGTTCAAGGTGGAGCCCGCGCTCATTGCCAAGTGGGGCACGGCGCTGAATTTTATCATTCTCGGCGCCATCTGGATCAAGATCGTCGTGTTGAAGTACCTCCCTGAATGGGCGTTCTACGGCGATTATATTTTGTGGCCCCTGTACATTGTTTCGGGAATCATCGAAGTGTACGTGCTCGTCACCTACGTTCCGCGTTTTTTCCAGATACTGCGCGGTAAGCACGACACGTTCAACTAAGAAACATTAAACAGGGGCAAGTCACCCGGGGAGTAATCGCATGGAAGGATTGGATCTTATCGCCCTGGGGCTGTTCTTATCGGTGCTCATCGCGGGCGGAATGTTTCGCGCGAGTCGCGTGCGCGATGAGTCCGCGTACCTGCTGGCCGACCGGGGGACGGGGTTGTTCGCCCTGACGGCCACGCTGGTTATGACGGAATTCAACACGACGACGCTCATTGCGTTTTCGTCGGTGGGTTATTTCGCGGGCTGGTGGGGTCTGAGCATGCCTTTCATTTTTCTGGCGGGGCTCACGTTCTATGCGATTACCGTCGCTAAAAAGTGGAAGCGCTTCAACGCGTTCTCCGTCGCCGAGTTGTTTACGCGAAGGTACGGACCGGACGTGGGGCGCATTACCAGCATCGCCTTGCTTTTATCCATGGTGGGTTTCAGCGCGACTTACGTTAAGTCGCTGAATTTCATTTTCGCGCCCCTCTTTCCCGGCCTTTCGCCCTGGCAGTTGAGCGGACTCATCGTCGGGATTGTACTTTTGATCACGTTGAGGGGTGGTCTGGTGGCCGTCATTCAAACCGACGTAATTTCCTTCCTGACCGTGCTGGTGGTGTTGCCTCTGATCCTGTTATTCGCTTCGTCCAGCGCGGGACCGGACTCCTTCGCGCGCCTGGTGGAAAAGTTTCCCCTGGAAAATTCCATGAAAGCCCTGCCCGGTCCGTTCGTATTCTCGCTGGTGGTTCTCACCATGTTCTGTTACATCAGCGCGGCCTGGTACGGTCAGAAGATCTTCGCCGCCCGTAGCGAAAAAGTCGCCTATCTATCGGTGTTGATGGCGGCCGTGCTCGTTTTCGTGTTGTATGGCGCGGCGGTCGTTGCCGTGGCCATGCTGGCGGTTAAAGGGGTGAGTCCGGGGAAAGATCCCCAGGCGTCCCTGCCATTTATAGTGAGTAACATGTTGCCGGGCGGTCTGCGCGGACTGACTTACGGCGTGTTCTTCGCCACCGGCGCGACGACGCTGGCGGGCGTATGGAGCGCCATGTCCACCATGGTCGTGGGCGATTTTCTTTCGCCGAAATCGCAAGCCGCCGCAAACGACGAACCGGCCGCGAAGACCCGGGGCGCGGGTTTCGGTTTTCAGCGTGGCCTCTACATTAGTCTGGCTTTCGCTTTAATTTCCTATATACTGGCCAATACCCTGGTGGATAATGTCTTGAATAAAATGATCCTGGCCAATGTCCCCGTGGCGGCGCTGGCCTTCGCGTTGTTGGCGGGATTTTACTGGAAGGGCGCCACGAAGGGCGGCGCCTACGTTTCCATGTTCATGGGTTTCGCCGGAGCGACCGCGGCGTTTCTCTACTTCGGAGACAAAGGCATGTACACCTGGTACTGGGCGGTCTACGTTATGCCCTTGATTTTCGTCTCGGGTTGGTTGGGCTCGCTTTTGTTTCCGGCGAAAGAAGCGGAGGCTAATCGACGGGATGAATTTTATCGCATGATGCAATAAGGTTCAATAGTAATCGTCATCGGGATAATCCGGCCCGCGGGGAGGCACCTGGACGACTCAGCGTCCACGATTCAAGATCTTAAGGGCTTCTTCGCGCAGGAGCGGGTTTACCGGAACATGAATCATGCCGTCTTGATCGGGTGCGGACTCCGACGGTGCCGGCGTTTCCGGAAAGAGCATTTTCAAGGAATCGTCCTTGAGCTTGTCGTGGCCCAGCCATTCGCCCATGGCGCCGATCATGCGGCGATGCAGGTCTTCGATTTTGTCCGTTGCGCCCGCGCGTTTGTAGTAGCCGTAGGCAAGCAGGGGCAGGCGCCGCTCGTACATGTAGAAATCGCCCAGGCGAATCAGGCCGGCCTTGTAGCCCGCTCTGGTATAAAAGTCCCGCGCCGCCGCGTAATCTCCGGAATTCATGGCGGCATTGCCCCGGCGAACCAGGTCGGCTTTTAGACTGGGATCCATCATACTTAAATTACGGACGAATGGGCTCGTCGCCTCATCAAAAAAACCCGGGATTAGTAACTCTGCTGAATTCCGAAGGCGCCCCGGCCGGCCATGGGTTCGTATTCATTTTCAGGATATACCTTTTTCAGGGCTTCGGTAATCATCTCGGCCACGGCCAGGGAGGTGTGGACGCCGCTGCCCAGGTCGTTTGAACCCGCGTCCACCAGGAAGCGTTTCGGCGTTTCATTCTGGGCACTGATCACCTTGATATGACCGCCGTTATTGGGACGAAAAGCAAAACCCTCGTCCTTCAGGCGCGTCATGGTTTCCAGATGGGGCTTGGTGCCGATGGAATAGAACATCGGCTGGTGACTGCCTTCGCGGGGTATGAAGGCGACGTAAGTCATGTGCTTGCCGTCTTCCATTTCCGCGAGCTGGGTCTTGAAGCGCTCGAAGCGAACCTTGTTCCAGTCGGTCTTCTCGGTGAACTTACCGATCTTGAATTTTTGCTGCAGGGGCACGAAGAGGCGCGCCAGCTCGTCGGTTTTCTTTAAGTCGAGGACATGCTCGGGGGAATAGGCCGACTCCATGAACTCCATCATTTCTCCCTGCAGGTTGGGGTGCTTGCCGTAGACGGACCAGCCGGTGAGCACGGCCCGCGCCGCGTCGGTGGAAGAGCTTTCGCCGAAGCGCGAAACATGGCGAAACAACTCATCGCCTTCACCCGGGCGAATGATCCCGCCCTCCGCCGCAAAGGCGTCGTTTTCCAGGTCGACGACATTGATGAGGATCACGCCGTCTTTTTCATCCGTGAGTTTTACGAAGCCGCCCTGTTGTATTTTCCCATCGCTTTGCCGACGAATGATGACGCCGGGTTCCAGGGTGGAGATGTCTTCGAATTTGACCAGGTAGTCCGCCGATTCCATACGGGACAAATTTCACTACGGATTGCCGAATAGTCAAATAGAATCCAGGGGGAGGGTGCGACCCTCCCCCTTTGGTCGGGCTGCCGGCATCCATGCCTCGCCCGACACGCCGGCCTCCGTGCCGGCGACCCCCTCTTGACCGGGTCCCGACCTGGATGGGAGGGATGTCGCGGAGCGCACGGAGGCGCGAGAGCGACGAGTTGCGAATCCCCCGGACCCCCAACCGCTTCGTCGGGTTGGTGACGTCGTATGGATTCTTCGGCGCGCTGGATTGTCGTGAATTTGACTTCACGTCCCGTCCCGAAAATTGGGAGTGTTCGCTCGTAGCTTCCGCACGCGCGGCTATGGTTCAGCGATTGATGGTGCAGCGGCCTTCGAAGACTACGCCTTCCTCGACTACGAGACTGCGGGTGACGATGTCTCCGAAGAGGTGGGCCGTGGACAGGAGGATGACGCGACGGGTGGCGTGGATGCTGCCGTGCACTTCACCGCCGATGACGACGATGCCCGCGCGTATGTCGGTTTCAACCTTGCCGGACTTTCCCACCAGGACCTTGCCTTCCGTGATGATGTTGCCCTTGAAGTAACCGTCTACGCGGATGAGATCCTTGACGATGAATTCGCCGCGAAATTCGGAGCCTTCCCCGATCAAACTATTGAGGACCAGGGTTTCAGTAGTATCTGCCATATATTGAGAGAAAAGAAAATTGCCGCTTTATTGCCTGGGTTGGATCAACCACTGATCTTGCAGGTGATTGAGGAAGGCATGGGGATTATAGGCGACGGTACCCACATGCACTTCGTAATAGAGCATGTAGACGGGAGCATTTCCCGTACGACCGACGTAACCTATGACCTGTCCCTTGGAGACTTTCTTGCCCGAGGCGATTGTTGCGCGATCCAGATGAGAGTAATATGTCTTCATGCCGTAGCGATGGCGAATCTTAATGGTGAGGCCGTAATTGGGCTCCAGGGAAACCGATTCCACGACGCCGGGAGCGGTGGCGTAGACTTCGGTGCCGGGCAGGGCGCCGATTTCGATTCCGCGTTTGAAGATGCGCTTGCCGAGCAGTTGATCGATCTGCTGTCCGTAGGGGCTCAATAGATATCCGCGCGTGGGCCAGATGGAAGGCGTGTGGCGCAGGATATTTTGTTTTTCGCGAGTCTTGAGCTCGGCTAAAATCTTGTCCGAGATATTGATGGCATGCTTGAGGTTCTGGTTATCCTGCTTGGAAAGAAAAATAACGCGACGCAGAATTTCCTTGGTCAGTTCCTGGTCGCAGTCTTCTTTCTTATCCTTGCACTGCTGCATCAGCTTCTTGAGTTCGACGATTTCGGCGTCGATGACCGCCTGGGCCACGCCGCCCTTTCCGGCCGCTGCCTGCTTGCCGTCCAGTTTCTCATACAGCTCCGCGATGGTGTTGCTGTATTCGTTGATGATTCCATGCAGGGGAACCATCTCTTCGGCCATCTTCAAGCTCTGTAACTTGAACTGCTTATTATCGAGACCCATGCCGTAGTGGGTAAGGTCTTCCCCGGATTTGCCCACCAGGCTGATAATGGAGATGAGCATCACCAGGGCAACGGCGGCGATAATTCCGGAAATCGTAAAAAAACTCAGGTGGAAATTGAGGATCTGCTTCTCCGTATGGGGGATGACCATTACGGTGAGGCGTTCACGGCCCTTCTTCTCGACCCTTTCCATGAAGTCCAGGAAGCGCTGCTTCCACTCTTGCCAGGCTCCCGCGTCACGAGG
>CAZGYS010000032.1:0-21215 GCA_964530305.1 uncultured Leptospiraceae bacterium | reverse complement strand
CCTCGGACATGGTGGGAATCATGAAGAACCAGACCGCGCCGCACAGAATCCAGAAACTCACGGCCACATTGTAAGTAAAAATGACGTTTCCCTGGGAATCCCCGGGAGATACGCGCGCGAAAAGCAGCAGCAACAGGCCGACGAAAAAGGGTCCCAGCCCCTTGCCGATGTCGTCCGTTAAGTTATACAGAGCAAAAATCGAACCACGATTCTCCGGTAGATTCGTATTCACGAGAATGGCGCGGACATTGGCTCCCGTCATGGGCGCGAAAATCCCGCCCGCGAAAGCGGCCAGCAGATAGACCGTTAAATTTCCGCCCGAATAATTCAAAATGAAAAACACCGGCAAACTGCCCAAAAGCACCGTAATCGCGCAGAAAAGGGGCAGCATGCGGCGATTCTTCGTGTAGAGGTAACGCCCCAGGAAACCGCCGCCGAAACCGCCCAGGATGGCCGCCAGGCCGAATGCCGTAATAATGAAGGCCCCCTCGGCCGGCTTGAAGCCGCGCACTTTCTCCAGGAAATCGACGACATAGAAAAACAGCAAGGCCCAGGGCACGGTACCGGGAATGCCCTGAAGGAGCGCGATGATGTTCGTGCGATTCTTGAACACCACCGCCAGGTCCTTCAAGGTCAGGCGATGGGGCTCATCGCTTGACGCGCTGACGCCGTCGGCTTCGCCTCGTTCCGGCGTTGTTCCAAAGAGATAATAAAGAAGCGCGATGGGAAAGGCCGGCGCCGCCATGACGATGAAGCTCAATCGCCATCCTTCCAGCCCCATCCAGCTGACATGAGCCAGAATGCCGGCCAGCACCTGCCCCACGCCGATTCCCAGGGCCATGGCCAGCCCCAGCCAACCGGAAGCCGTGGGGCGATTCTCGGGACGAAAGTAATCGCCCAGGAGGGAAAACATCACCGGGAAAACCCCACCCAGGCCGACGCCCGTCAAGGTGCGCAGAACGAGAAAGGTCCAGTAGTCCCGCGCGAAAGCCGTCAACAGGCACGCGGTTTCGCCGATGACGACGCTGATGACCAGCAACAGTTTGCGCCGACGAACGAAGAAGTCATTCAAGAGCCCGGTGGTGATGGACATGGCTCCGCCCACCAGGAAGAAGAAAACCGCGGGCAAGCTGGCGATGTACCAGCGATAATCATTGGCCTCGGTGAAACCGAAGGCCGCGCCGATGCGCGAAAGGTTGGCCGAGGTTAGATTTTGATCTCCGAAGAGAAAGAAAGTGAGAACGACGACCGCCCAGAAAGAGAAGAGGACGCGCGCGCCTCGGCCGGCCAGGTCTCCCAGGCCGACCAATCGCAAGAAGGAAAAAGAACCGGACGCGGACATTTACGCTACTTTTATCAAAAGCGGTATTCGCCCGCTTCCTCGTGCTCTAATAGTCTTTCTTACTAGTCTCTCTCAATCCTTGAGGGCGTCTTCATTGAAGCGAATGAAGACCACCGCGGCTACGATACAAAGCGCCAGGCCCACCGGGCCCGCCAGGCGAATCCCCAGGTCGTCACCCGGGTCCTTGCCGAAAGTCGTCAGCATGGCGAAAATGAAAACCCCGGCGGTGACGCCCAGCTTCTGCATGAGCGTTCGCGCCGCGAAGAACATACCCGCTTGATTGACGCCGCTTTCCTTCGCGTCCGTCTCGGCGATGTCCGCCAGAATGGCATTAGGCAGAACTCCCAGAAAGGCGATGGGGATGGCCGCGACGGCGGCCATGATGAAGCCCTGAACCTTCGGATCAAGCCCAAGGCCCTTGCCCATGAAATAGATAAACAGGAAGACCAACCCGAACACCACGAAGGCGGCCAGCACCAACACCTTTTTACCCAGCTTACGCGAAAGCAAGTTCACGGCCGGGTAGAAAACGAAGGAAAGACCCACCATGATGAGCGACAGCAAGAAGGCGAAAGCCTTGCCCTCTTCCTGATTGCCGGGCAACAGAAGCACGGTCGTGATAAAGAGAATTCCGGTATTGACCAGGGTAATGGCGGTGAAGTACGAGAAATCCGCGACGACGTAGTAGATGAAGTTCTTATTCTTGAACGCCTTTTTCAAAGCCGGCATGAGCGGTACATTACTGGGTTCGCTCACGGCGTAGCGCTTTTCATCAATGGTGAAGACCGGAACCAGCATCAGCAACACGGCGAAGGCCGCCATGCCCGCTACGGAATACTGAAAAGCCGTTACCGGATCCAGCTTGAAGGATTTCGCCACGATTCCCGACAGCGGCGGCACGGCCGCGCCGAGCACCAGGCCCAGGGCCCAGGTGATGGAAATGTAAGTGGAGAGATTCAAGCGCTCGGTCATGGTATGGCCCAGCTCGGCCACCAGCGCGAAATACGGAGTAATATAGAATGTAATCGCCAGGAAAAACAGCAACTGAGTGATGATAATCCAGACCACGTTCCAGGCATTGATGCCTTCGGCGGGGGGGAAAAACATCAGCGTACAGAAAACCGCCGCCGGCACGGTGGCCCATTTAAGGAAGGGAATCCGTCGTCCTTTGGGATGGGTGGAGCGATCACTCCAACTGGCGATGAACGGATCCGTTATGGCATCGAAAAGCCGACCACTGGCGGCGATGAAGGTCACGATGTTGAAGACCACCAGGATGGTAGCCTGGGTCACGAAATGAGGAATGCCGGCATTATCGGGCGGCCGATAGAAGAACAACAATGTAAAACTTACGATATTTACGAGCGTCGACCAGCCCAACTGGCCGATGGAATATGAGATCTGCTTGCTCAGGGGCAACTTCTCAGGTTGCGACATGTATACCCGCCTTTGGAATTACCTCCGCGCGCACGCGCACCGAGATTAAAGATTTACAATGGTTAAAAAAAGAAGGCCGGGGATTACCACAAAAAATCAAATCCCGTGTGTTTTTTTTCAGCCGGCTTCGGGGAAGAGTGCGCCGCACAATTCCCCGAAGCCCGTCAAGGGACGGGCGGGGGCGCCGCGGAGTCGGCGTCTTCTCGAAGCAAGTGAGGATAGAGTCGGCCCAGGCGACGCGCCAGGGGCGCGTCCAGTCGAGCCCGGTACAGGGTCTTCGCGAGCGAAAGCGCCTTTACGTTCAGACCTCGGGCGCCGCGGAGATCGGCTTCGCTCAAATCCGCGTTTACGAAGACGGCGTTTTTTAGATCGGCCTTACGCAGTATCGCGCCGTTGAGATCCGCGTCTCGAAAATTCGCGCCCCGCAGGTCCGCCTCCTGGAAATTCGCCTCCCGCAAAACGGCCGCGGAGAATACGGAGCGCGCGAACCGCGAACGGCGGGCCGCCACCGAGCTCAGATCCGCGTCCGCGAAAATAGAAGCGCGAAAATCGCCGTGGGTCATGTTCGCTCCGCGCAAATTGGCTTTTTCGAAGTTCGCGTAGATGAAATTCGCGGGATCCAGAATGTATTCGCGTATGTCGTCCCGCTCCACCAGTCCGGGGTGTTCCTGGCTGGGACGACGATAGCCTCCGCCGCCTTCGCCCAGCTTTCGCCGCCGCCAACCGACGCGACATTGAGAACTATCCAGCACCGAGCGCGGCTCGTCGACCTTATGCTGGCGCCAGTTCACCCAGTTGGTGGCGGTCAGCTCTTCTTTCGAAAGCGGCTCGATGACGCGCGCCCGGTTAAGATTGGCCGAACCGAGATCCGCGCCCGCGAAATTCGCGCGGAGCAGACTTGCCCGGGACAAATCCGCCGACAGCAGTACGGCGCGACGAAAGTTTACGCGATACAAGCGCGTACGGCTCAAGCGACCGCCGACGATATTGGCGCGCTCCACGGTGGTGCACGTCAGGTCCGATTTCTCCAGATTCACCTTGCGCATATCCGCGCGAATCAAATTGAAACCGATGATTTCGCGCCCCTGCAGGGACGTGCTGTAGAGATTCATTACGCGCTGAAACGGCCAGGGAACGCCGACCAGTGCCGCATGGGCGCTGATGTAAACCACGTAAGCCAGCGCCGACCAGCGCAATGAGTTTCGCCACAGGCGATGATGTTCCTCTCGGCGAATGCGCACGTACAAAATATGGAAGAGCCCGCCGCAAACCACGTAGAAGACGATTCGCGCGTCCGGGTGCGGCAAGGCCTTGACTACGATGGCAATGAGCGTAACAGGCACGGTCCAGTAGAACAGCAAATAGGAAAGTACCCGCGCCAGCGGGCCGCGAAGATTAAAGATATACGGCGTGGTTTCGCTATAGTGGGGCGCGCGAATCAACAGCCATTGACGCAAGAAGGATTGAAGATAGACGTTCAGTCCAATCAGGAGCACGGGCGCCAGGATTATAAAACCACCGAACGAAATATCCACGCCCGCGAAGGGCGCCTTAATCTTGGATTCCCGCGTAAGCAAGTCGATGTCCGACTTACCCAGCATCAAAATACAAAAGAAGCCGACACCCAGAATCGTAATGATCAAGTTCTGAATCGTGCCCGACAACTTATCGTGCATACCGAGGCGGTCACCGTCGGAATGAAAGTGAAATGGCTTATAGACCGGATACCACAGAGAACGCGGAAACTTCCGCCTGTTTCCCAATCTTTCCAACCATTTCTTGCGCCGCTTTTTCATGCCTCAATGTAAACCATGGGAGGCTGTTCGCAATCGTTACGCGCCTCGGCGCCGCGAAGATGTCTGAAAATACTGAAGCATGCGGTCTTCGCGCCGAGGAAATAACGCGAACTTCGAAGCAGCGATTCGCATCGCGAAGCGAAAGCGCGAATAAAAATACGTATAAATACGAATATTCACGTAATTTTACGCTCCCATGAAAATTATTATTGAGCAATAATACTCATTCGCCCAGCTTACAATTCATGTCACGGACGTTCGCACCTTCTTTTCTGGCTCGCAGCGTCGAAAGCTTTCATCGCCGCCGCATCCAGCCCCTGGGCAAACACATCTGCTGGTCCGGAACGCCCGACCAGGAAACGGTCAACGTGAAGGATAATGATTACCTGTGCCTGGCGGCGGACGGGCGCATCAATCGCGCGCAAGCTCGTGAGCTGCTTCGCGGCGGGAGCGGGCTGCAAATGTCCGGCGTATTCCTGCGAGAGGATGATCACGACCACGCCCATCGCCGCTTCGAACGCGCCATGGCCGACTTTTGCGGCATGGGAGACGCGATTTTCTGCCAGAGCGGTTTCGACGCGAACGTGGGCTTGATGCAATTTCTTCTCAATGAATACAATGACGAATCAATCCCGGTATATCTAGATCTGTTCGCCCACATGTCGTTTCAGGTGGGCATTCGCGCCGCCGGAGGCCGGGCGGTGTTGTTTCGCCACAATGACGCCGACTCCCTGATCAGGGCCCTGGACCGCGGGGGGCCGGGCATTATCGTCGTGGACTCACTCTACAGCACCATGGGCACGGAAGCTCCCCTGACCGTCCTTCAAGAAATCGCCCGCAACTACGGCTCCGTTCTCGTGGTGGACGAATCGCACTCCCTTGGTGTTGCCGGCCCGGACGGCGCGGGACTTTGCGCTCAATACGGGGTTGAACCGGATTTCATTACCGCCAGCATGGCCAAGGCGTTCGCGTTCATGGGCGGCATGGTCCTTTGCGCGCGGCCGGAATACGGAATCGCCTTTCGCTCGTTAAGCATGCCGGCGGTTTTTTCAAGTATTCCCTCCCCTCACGTTTCCGCCCGGGGCTTGAAGACCCTGGCGATTATTCGCGCCGAGGAGTTTCGCCGAGAGCGTTTGCGCGCCGGCGCGCGTCTCCTGCGTGACGGCTTGCGCGCCCTGGATTACCCCATCGGGGACACCGAGAGCTGGATCATTCCCCTTGTCATCGGCGATGAAACGGAAACCGCCGCTTTTCGCGACGCGCTGGAAGAATATAATATTTTCGCGGCGCTTTTCGCGCCCCCCGCGACTTCCCTCAAGGGCAACCTGGTACGCCTGACCGTGAACTGCGGCCACTCCCACGCGGACCTGGAATATATACTGGAAGCGTTTCGCGAACTGCGAGCCGACTTCAATCCCTCCCGCTGGCGTGGCGCCCGACGGGCGGGAACGAAAGGGTGAATTCGGTAAATTGTCCGAAAACGGAGTGACAGGTAATCTCCCCTCCCATGGCGCGCATGACTCGCCGCGAAAAGGCCAACCCCAGACCGCTGCCGTCGCTACGCGTGGTAAACTCCCAGTTAAACACCAGGGGCAGAATATCCGGAGCGATTCCGGCGCCGGTATCGCGCACGCGAACCCGATTCATGGAGCGGCCGGGCTGAAGGTAAACCGTAATTTCACCGCGTCCGGCCTCCCGAAGGGCACGCAGCGCGTTTTGCATTAGATTGAACAGGACGTGGAGCACGAGAACATCCGGTCCCAACACCTGGAAATCGCCCCGAGGGATCAGGCGCGACTTCCCGCGATCCGCGGCGGAACGATACGGAAACTGAACCAGGGCGCGCTCCGCGCATTCGCGCATGGAAAACTCACGAAATTGTCCGCGATCTATGATGCCTCCGCGGCGCGAATTGTAGTACAGCATCTCGGCCATGGTCAGGGCATTGGAGCCGGCCCGTTCCAGCATTTCCAGGGAAGCGTTCAGGGCGGGGAGCCCGGATTCGCCTTCGCACGGTATGCCCGCCGCCAGGGCGCGCTCATGGGTGCGCATCAACGGCGTTATGGCGGCGCGAATCCCCGCGGCCAGGATCCCCTGCCCGGCGAGAAAGGTTTTCATTTCATGGGAAAGAAAGCGATGAATCATTTCGCGGGATTTCTCTACCCGCGACATTTCCTCGGCATAAGAAAAAATACCGCCGAAAAAAACGGCGAAGAGCATGATGAAGAGATACTTCAGGCTTTCCGGGCCGATGGACGCGACCACGCCTCCGCCCAGAATAAAGGCCGCGAAAGCGACGGCACACCCGACCACCATGGCGAACACGCCCCCGACGCCGCGAGTCAAGCGCATTAGAACGAATATGGCCGAGAAAAGCGACAACAACCATACCGGCGAAAGATCGTTCTTCAAGGCCATGAAGGTAAAGAAGAAAGGAAAACTCAGCGTAGTTGTAAATACGAAATAGAGGGGAAAGAACTTACGCGCCGGTTCGGGCCAGTATTCCCGCAGGGCGTAGATCAAACAAATAGCGGCGCAAACCAGTCGCAATCTCAGGTTTTCGTACTTTTCACCGTAGAAATTCCACACGAAGTAGAACAAAACGAAAGCAACCGCTCCGCTGACGCCCTGGAGGAAATTACGTTCCCGGGAGTATTCCGCGCTTTTGTTCAAGGAATCCGCCGCCGCGTGGACCGTGGCGTGGTATGCCCTGCGCAGGACGTGACTCAAGAAACGGAACACTTCAGATAATGCCGCTCTGCTTGGCGAAACTGATCAAAGCGGGCGCGTTTTTCATGCCCAGGCGGCGATAGATGCGTTGTTTATGGTTGTCGACGGTTCTTTCGCTGATCCCCAGGCTTTCTCCGATTTCGCGACTCGTAAGGCCGCTTCCCATGAGGCGCACCACTTCCAGCTCCCGCTCACTCAAGCGATACGCGGGCGACGATACGTCCCGGGACACGCGCAGACTGGAAGCATTGGGCGTGACGAACACGCCGCCGGAGCAAAGCCGACGAATGGCGTGAATCAAATTGCCGCCCATGTCTT
Source organism: uncultured Leptospiraceae bacterium (assembly GCA_964530305.1). Taxonomy (GTDB): domain Bacteria; phylum Spirochaetota; class Leptospiria; order Leptospirales; family Leptonemataceae; genus CAZGYS01. The sequence continues at coordinate 13,592 of CAZGYS010000032.1, read as the reverse complement.
TTTTCAGCAGGTATCCGTCGGCCCCCAGAGCCATTCCCTGGCGAAAGTACTTTTCCTCATTGGAAATGGTCAAGAGCAACACCTTGACGCGCGGATGACTGCCCTTGATTTCCTTCAGCGCATCCAGACCGTTACGACTTTCCTCGAAATCCACGTCCAGTACCAGTAAATCGCAGTGGGCACCATGAGTTTCCAGACGCGCGCGGATTTCCAGCAGGGTTCCGGCTTCGAAGATTACGCGGAGGTCCGGCTCACTTTCAATGAGCAACTTGAAACCCGTCCGCACTAAATCATGGTCATCGGCCAGGCCGATTCTTAATTTTTTGTCCATTCCCTGAACTCCTGAGTAATTGCATGAGTATTTATACCTGACTCGTCCCACATAGGACCATCACGACCATGGGCAAGCACGTCCGAGCCGAAACGAAGCAGTCCGAATATTTTCGCGGCATGAACGAAGAGCGTCGGGAAAATCATACTCGCATAGATACGAATCAACTACCCCTCCATCGTTCGCACATGACCGATTCAAATCGCGGGGAGCGCAAATCCGGTGATAGTTTCTCCGCGAACACGCGCATCGCCTTCGCATCGCGCCGCGACACATAACAGGCAATGGCTGTTATGCGCAGGTACTTATTCGCCATCACAATTCAAGGCGAAGGAGATATAAAATTTCCGCAAGTAGAATACTTTTCACTTTTTTTCAGAAAAATTAACATTCTTACACATTTTGATTTACACGAAAATATCTCGGAATAATCTCGCGTTTCGTGACCGAGACGCGAAAAGCTACGTACAACATAGTACTGGTCGACGACCACCCGATCCTGTGGGACGGGCTAAAGTTAATGCTCGAGCGAAACCCGCGCCTTCGCGTCGTCGGCACGCATCGCGACGGAACCGCGTTGCTTCGCGCAAGCGAACTCAAGCAGTGCGACATGGTCATTCTGGACATCGGCCTTCCGCGCATGGACGGCTTCAGTGTCCTGGAAAAACTAAACAGCGATCATCCCGACGTCGCCGTTCTGATTTTCACGATGCATACGAACCTCGAGTTCTTCAGCAAGGCCATCGGCATGGGCGTTAAGGGTTATGTGCTCAAGCGAGACCCGCCCGAAACCCTGCTGACCGCCGTGAAGAACATCATGATCGGAAAAATGGGAATCTCCCCTTCCATCAGCCCCATGCTGATGGATCCGGAGTACGACCCCGAGTACGACGAAGCCCTGAAGAAGCTGACGGCCCGAGAACTCGAAGTGCTGTCGCTGGTTGCCAGCGGCATGACCAGTCGCGATATCGCGCGCACATTGAACGTTAAAAAGTCCACGATCGACAAGCACCGCGAAAACATCCGGGCCAAGCTCGGCACGAATAATCTTACGGAGCTGATCTACATCGCCCGAAAAAATCGCCTGATCTAAAGCAGGCCGGTCCCATGGCGGATCCAGGACGGTTTTCGTTACTCGAACTTGATCCCGCGCAGGGAACGGATGAATCGGCGCGTGGCCGCCGAGGGCGCAAGAACACGAATATCCTTATCCGGGAGGCGCATGCGTTTCAGCCGGCGGCGCCTCAGTCCGTGTATCCAGCGCGTGTCGTCCAGGATGAAACCGGCGTAGGCGTCGCTGCCCCAGGAACGCAATACCAGACGAAGACGATAGTCCGGGGCGAACAGCGAACGCCCGTGCAAAGGCTCGGGATAGCGCAGGCCCAGCATATCCATCAAGGTAGGATAAACGTCCATGATTGTTCCCGTCGGAAACTCCTTGAGGTCATCCCAGCGCCGCAAGTCCGGATGACGCATGATGAACGGGATGCGGGTCTCCGTATCATACAAGGAAAAGTCGTGCATCCGAAAACCGTATTCGCCGAAGGATTCGCCGTGATCCGAGAGTAAGATGAAAATTGTATTCTTAAACAATGACCGACGCTTGTATTCATCCGTCATCCGGTCGATCAAGTCCATGGTCCAATCGATACCATTGCGATGGGCGCCGCGCTTCGTCTTGCCGTCGAAGCGTTTGTAGCGCCCCGGATACGGATTCCAGTAGGGCGTATGCGTATTCGTGAAGACATGGAGCATGAAGAACGGGCCCTGCTCTTCGCGCAGAATTCCTCGCAGCCCGTCCAGCATGGCGATGTCGTTCAAGCCCCAGCCGAAACGCTGATAGCGTTTGCCCGTGCGCGGGTTCGGCCGCCGGTCGAGGTCCTTCCTCTGAATGACGCGCATTCCCAGTCGACGCAGCATCTTCTCTTCGCCGTCATACCAGGCCGGTCCGCTGGTAATGTAATAACTCTTGTAACCGGCCGCCGCCAGGACGCCCGGCATGGTGGCCTCCGGTTTTACATTGCCGAACTTCCACAGCGCCCGATGGGAACTGTAGCGGCCCGTCAGCAGGGAATAGTGCGAATTGGAGCTATGGGGCACCGGCACATACATTCCCGCCCCGCGTCGACGCTCCGATGTTTTCTTAAAATAGCGACTTCGCTCCGGGTCCACGTATTCATCGCGTACGCTCTCCAGCATGTATATGACGATATTGGTTCCTTTGCGCAAATTATAACCGTAGCGCTTTTTGTGGGCATCCTCATACGGCCATTGCCTGATCCGTAAATCGCCCGCGCTCGGTAGTTCCGTCGGAGTTACGACATCGCTTCCCCCTCCGTACCTGATTTGCTCATGGACCGCGGGCACCAGGTTCGACGTGATCGCCGCGACAGCGGCAAGGGAGCCCAGGAGCAACTTCCTCTTCGTGCTGAAACCCGCGGACGCTCGCGCACCGTCCGCCGCCCGCGCGGTTTGTATGTGAGTAATTTCGCGGCGGCAATGGCGATGGACAAAATATCCGGCAATGGCGAAGAGCACGGTTCCCATCGGATAAGCCGGCGACAGCTCCAGGGCTGCTCGCGTACCGTCCGCCAGGATGGTGCCGAAACTCACGACGGCGTATTGAAGCAACTCGGCGCTCGGCTCCACGCCCGTTGACCAGAGCACCAGGAACCGAACCAGGTGATAAAAAAGAACGCAGATATAGACGGCCGTCAGAGCTCCGACGGTCCGAATAACCCCCAGGCTGTTTCGAATCGAGTTCACGGTGAGCCCAATCAAGACGACCATGACCACGGAGTTCAGGCCCCAGCTAATCCAGTAATCATGGGCCGCGGCAAGGCGCCCGAATCGCCGCCAGATATAGGTTACATTCGGGGCATCGCGACCGATTAGATGGATTTCGCCGAGCAGAACCGCCAGGATCAGCAGCGACAGCAGGAGTATCGTTTGTCTTGTGACGGCTCGGACCATGTCATTCAATCGAAACCCGCCCTTTTTGAACGGAGCCTTGCCTTCCGGAAGCCGGAGTTGCGACATTTTTTTGTAGATCTTTGTCGGCAAAAGAAATAAAAAATTGGTTCGCTCGCCGCGAGTGAAAATGAAAATGGAATCGATATGAAGTTTTGCAGCAATTGCGGGGCTCGATTGCCCGAGGAGAAGGAAATTCCGCCCGGAGACAACCTTCCCAGACACATTTGTGGTAGTTGCGGCACTATTCACTACCAGAATCCCCGCATCATAGTCGGATGCATCCCGGTCTGGGAGCACCGAATTTTGATGTGCCGGCGGGCCATCGAACCCCGGAAGGGATTCTGGACGATACCCGCCGGGTTCATGGAAAACCAGGAAACCCTGGAGGTGGGCGCCCAGAGGGAATGCATGGAAGAGGCGAATGCCGAGGTCGATATCGGAGCGGTTCACACCGTGTACAGCATTCCGCACATTAATCAAGTATACATAATATTTCTCTCGAAGCTGAAGAACCTGGATTTTTCTCCCGGTCCGGAATCCCTGGAAACGGTTTTGATGGAGGCAAGCGAAATTCCCTGGGATGAAATCGCGTTCAGCTCCATCAAGTTCACGCTACACAATTATTTCCATGGTTCCGAAGATTCCGGTCGTGCTTACATCGGCTCTTATGATAATGACATTCCCCCTCGACCGAAGCCCGGCGAAAAATAACTCACGTCATTGGTGCGTTATCGGCACTTCATCGGCGCTTCATTTTTTGAGCGCCATGGTCAGGCCGTCACCGATGGGAACCAGACTCAGCTCAATGCGATCATCCGTCTTTAAGCGAGAGTTAAGTTCGCGAATCGCACTCGTTTCCGGATCGTTTTTTTCCGGCATCGCGACATTGCCGCCCCAGAGCGTATTATCGATTAAGATCATTCCGCCCGTTCGCAACAACCGGAGCGCGCATTCGTAATAGGCCGAGTAATTTTCCTTGTCGGCATCGATGAAGACCAGGTCGAAAGACGACGTTTGCCCGTCGTTTATCAGGGCATTGAGCGTATCAAGGGCCGGCGCGATTCTCAAGTCTATTTTTTGCTCAACCCGCGCTTCCTTCCAGTAACGCCGCGCGACGCCGGTCCACTTTTCGCTCATGTCGCACGCGATAATCCGTCCGTCTTCCGGCAATGCCCCCGCCATGCACAGGGAACTGTAACCCGTAAATACGCCGACCTCGATAATGCGTTTCGCCGAAAGCAGGCGAACCATCAGCGCCATGAACTGTCCCTGTTCAGGCCCGATTTGCATCCGAGACATGGGGTCCTGTTCCGTTTCAATTCGCAAGCGCCGCAGGAGTTCCGATTCACGGACCGATACATTCAGCAGATAATCATACAACTGATCGTTCATGGTAATAGTGCGATTGGACATCCGAACCTCCCGGAAAAGCGAAGGAGCAACCCGGCGGCGCGAATTGCAAGCGATTTCATCTCCCCATGGACGGAGGCCGGTGCTGCTTCCCGGCTTGCCGTCCGCCAAATAACCATTTGACCCTTCGACCCTTCAAGCTTAGATTCGTAAATATTATGTCCCGCGAACACCTTTCCGCCATCATCGATTACATTCTGAACGGTTCCACCGACGAGGAAATGAATCTGATCAAAAAGGCGGTTCAGCAGCGCCTACGTTCAGGGCAACCGGCGGGTGCTCCGCCGACGCGGCCCATACCCGCGCGCGACGGGCGGCCCGGCGCGGTGGGGAAATCGGAATTCGTACCCGATATGCCGGGCATGGCCAACATCAAATCCATGGATTTTCAAAAACTGGCCGCGGACATGACCGGACGCCTGAACAAGCAGTACGCGATGCCCGGGCAAGAGCAGGTCAACCAGATGGCGCGCGGCCTTATTAAAAACATGCTCATGGAGAAGGATCCCAATATAACGGATCAGGAAGTGGAAATTCTCCTGAACGAATGGGCGCCCAAACCGGGAGAGCCGCGGCCGGAAAGCATGGGCAATGAAGACGGAATTCCGCTGGACGTCCTGAGCACGATGCTCGATCAGTTTATGTCCTTCAGTACCGGCCACATGGCCAAGTCCGAGGACGAGCAATTGCGGATGGAGATGCCCAACTGGCCGGAGCGCTACTGGGATATCTTCGCCCCCGAAACGCGAGAGCTGATCAAGGAGTTTCTGGAAGGCCGCGTGGATCAAAAAGGCTTCTGGAGAAAATTCGAAACCATGCAGTCCGCTCGCCGAAGCTGAACGCTTAACACGTATTACATAAAGATACCCGAAACAAAAACACAATCACGGAAACAATTCGTACGGATCAAAACGAAACGAGGTATAACATTATGTCTGAATATCCATTCTTCGAACTGGAAAAAAACGCCGAGGACAAAACGGCCGTCATCTACTTGAATCGCCCGGAGAAACGCAATGCCATGAGCTGGGCCTTCTGGCGAGACCTCCCCAAACTGGTGGCGGACCTGGACAAGGACAAGAGCGTACGTTGCGTAATTATCGCGGCGCGCGGCAAGTCCTTCAGCACGGGCCTGGACCTGGAGGGATTCTTCGCCGACCGCGGGGAAACCATTAAGGCGGACACGGGGGACAAGCGCGAAGAGCTCATGGAGATGATCGCCGAGATGCAAAGCGGCATGAACGCCATCGCCGAAAGCCCGAAACCCTACATCGCCGCGATACACAAGCATTGCATCGGCGGCGGCGTGGATCTGATTGCGGCTTGCGATCTACGCCTGGCAACAAGGGACGCTTCCTTTTCCATCCGCGAAACGAAAGTGGCCATCGTGGCGGACATGGGCAGTTTGAATCGCCTGCCCTACATCATCGGCGAAGGTAATACGCGCATGATGGCGCTGACGGGACGAGACTTCAAGGCCGAGGAATGCATGCGCATGGGTCTGCTCAATGAAGTCCACGAGACGCAAGTGGGCATGATGGATTCCGCGCGTAAGCTGGCGGCGGAAATCGCCGCGAATCCGGTCATGGCCGTGAGCGGCACGAAGCAAATCTTGAATTACGGTTTGAATCACACCCAGCAGGACGGATTGAAAAACGTCGTGCTCTGGAATACGGCCTACATCGACAGCCAGGACCTGCGCGAAATGGTGGATGCGTTCGTCAATCGCCGCAAGCCGAACTTCAAGGAATAATGAATCCGTTCACGCCGCCGGCATTCGAGACGGTCGTCGGCCGTCTCGCGGCGGCGGCCTTGATTTTTCTTTGCGGAACCTGCGTCTTTCCTCGCCACCACGGACCTCCCCATCCTTATTATTTGAATCGAACCTCCTGGAGGCCCGCGCACCCCTCCGCCGCGGAGCTACGTCGACTGGAGCGTATTCTGATTAAGCACCTGCCCCGGCAAGATGTGGACTGGTCCTTTCGCGCCATGCCCGTGGAGACGAACGACGGTCAAGCGTACATGGTCTTTGTAGCTCGGGACGCGACACCGGGCGTACCTCTGGGACAAGCGATGCTCTCGGGTCTGGTGACGGCCCGAGGCGATTTACATTACTTTTTGCCGGAGAATTTATTCGCCCGCCCCCTGGAACCGGCGCGACTGCATATCTGGAAAACGACCCGGGTTTCGGCCGGCACGGAAGTTCTGACCAAAGCCAAACTCAAATTCATCCGAGACGAAACCGGGAGCTGGGTCCTTCGCATCGCGTTGAACGAGTACCTGCACGGCCTGCTGTTTATGCGAAGGGACGGCTCCGTCTACGGCACGGTGGAAGGAGACCCGCGTTTCGTGGCCCCGGAGCGCGCCTTAAGCCTGGGGAAAAAGTTATTCCCCGATGGTAAACCCTGCTTCGTCACTACATTGGACGAGTTGCCCCGCTGGAATTGGTGCGGCGATCCCCGTCACGTGTATCCCTACAACCTGCGGAGTTTCTCGTATAGAGGAGAAATACTCATGGACGGCACGATTCATCTTCAAAGACGGGAACGAATTTTACCGGGCTTCCGCGGTTACACGCGAAGCTCGGCCGCGGTGGCCGCCGGTTATGCGTTGAAGAAACACAAGCCCGCGCAATGGTCTCACCTGCCTGCCGTAAACTGGACGGCCGACCATGGCCGTCGGTGCTTCCAGTTCGATACGGAGCGGAAGGATGTGCCGGGGCGGCGAATATCTCCCATGACGGCTATTGTTTGCCGTGACGGCTCAATCAGGGTTTCCCATGCCGGACGCGTGATCGCGCGGGAAAAGATTCGCAATCCATACTTGAAGGAACTAAAATCACGGAGGCGATAATGGATCCGGAAATAGAAAAAAGAATTCACCAGGAACTAAAGCGCATCGAAGCGGAATACGACGTTCGCGTACTGTATTGCGTGGAATCCGGGAGTCGCGCCTGGGGCTTTGAATCCACGGACAGCGATTGGGACGTGCGCTTCATCTACGCCCACCCCGTGAGCTGGTACCTGTCGGTCAGCGAAAAGCGGGACGTAATCGAAGAACCCATCACGGACGTCCTGGACGTGAGCGGCTGGGACCTGCGTAAGGCCCTGCGATTGTTCAAGAAATCAAACCCGCCCCTGCTTGAGTGGTTGCGTTCGCCCATGATCTACACGGACGAATATGATTTCGCGGCGGAACTGCGGGGGCTGTCCGAGCGCTTTTTTTCTCCCATCACCTGCATGTATCACTACCTGCACATGGGCAAGAAGAACTACCGCGAATACCTCAAGGCCGACATGGTCAAAATCAAGAAGTACTTCTACGTCCTGCGGCCCATCATGGCTTGCGGCTGGATCGAAAAGCACAAGACGCCGCCGCCCGTGGAATTCGAAAAGCTCATGGATGATCAGTTGAGCGACGCGAAGCTTACGTCCATCATCTCGGAACTCATCGAACGTAAACGCGCCGGCCAGGAACTTTCCCTGGAGCCGCGCGTTCCCGAGCTCAATGAATACATCGAGGAACGCATCGAGTATTTTGATCGGGTCGCGGGCGGCGTGCCGGCCGCTTCCGGCAAGGACTTCAGCTTGATCGATGATTTCATGCGAGACGTCTTGAAACGCGTGGAGCGCGATTGAAGCCGTGTCTCGACGTCGCTTGTTGCTTGTTGTTGTAGGGGCGATTCTCGCGGCGGACATCGCGGGGGCGCTTGTTTACTACCAGGCGACTCGCCGGACGCTTCAAGCCAATCGCTTCGCCGTGAGCACCCGGCCGGCCGGCACAATCCCCGCGGACGCGGCCCTGGTCTTCTGCGAAGGCGTCGGCGACCGGCACGGCCTGAGTCGAACCACGGCCCTGCGCCTGGAATTCGCGGCGGGACTGCTACGCGCGAAACAAGTCCGACACGTAGCCGGCATCGGCGGCAACTGGGGCGAAACCAGGGGCGGCCGGGGCATGCGCGCCATCCTGCGCGAAGCAAGCGTTCCGGCCCCAAACGCCCACGGCGAACCCCATTCCTACGACACCCTCACCAACGCGGACGCGTTCTGGAAGATGCTGAATGAGCGCAACTGGCGCGACGTGGTCGTCGTCAGCTCCCCCATTCACCTGCATCGGATCCTGTATCTGCTACGGCACCACGACCAATCGCGAGCGACCGCCACGCGCATTCGTGTACTGCCGTATTCGCCGCACCGGGGCACGATACGCATCCTGGACCACTGGCGCGAAATCCATCATGAATGGATTGCCTGGACCATGCTGCATGCCCTGCCCCGCGCCTGGTTTCGCGCGATTATGCGCGCGAAGAGGAAATAGAGCCGCGTCTTACCCGATAGTGATCCCGGCCGCCGGTGCCTGAATTTCCGGTTTCGGTTTTTTCAATCGCTCCAGAAGGCTGGGCCGCTTTACTCGGCCTTCGCATGTGTAGACGAATACATCCTCCGCCGCCTCCGCCGAAGGTCCTATTAGTTTGGACGTCGACTGAGACTCAATCCCAAACAAGGAAACCGACGCGCCTTTTTCCAGGACGAGCCCCATATTGAGATGGGATTTCAGAGGAGCACGAAAACCCAGTTGGATTATCTGCTTAATCCCGACCCGCGACTGCGAGCCGACTATGTGGCCCCGCTCATTCAGTATGCCCATCCATACATTTCCAATAACGGATTTCACCAGAAATTTTCTTTCACACTTCAATTCGCGATTGATTTCGCGCTTTTTCGGCTTTTCCGGCTCCGCCGGTTTTTCCAGGCCGGGGATTCGAAATTGCTCGTCCGTCCCCAGGCCTTGCGGAGCACGCTGCACCGCGCCACCCGGACCTTTCGCCGAGATTTCACCCGCCGGCGCCCGGGACTGCGTGTCCCCGGCGGAATGCGTCTCCGGCGCCGCCGCGCCCGTTGCCGACGCCGAGCTTCCACCACCCTGCTGAATCACATGGGTCAACTCGTGGGCCAGAAGTGAACGTCCCTTCATCGTCCCGGGTTGATACTCTCCCTTCTGAAAACCGATCTCCGCGCCCCGAGTGTAGGCTTTCGCGTTGATGGACCGAGCGACCGTGTCGGCCCCGGCGTCCGCCTTGATGCGAACATGGGAGAAATCAAAACCCATGCGAGCCTTGAAGAACGACAGTTCCTGGTGAGGCAGCCGTTCGCCCGAACGGGCACCGCCCATGCTTTCGCTTCGGTACACGGAAGTAGGCGCATCGGGATCCAGGCGAGAATCGAAAACGGGATCCAATGGCGCGCCGGAGACGACGCGATTCGCGGTTACGTCCGCTTCGCGCTCGAAGCGATCATCGGCGGGCCCGACGCGTGAGCCGGCGTATTTCGTGCCGCGCAGGCGCCCGTCCAATCGCCCCCTGGGAATGAGATCTTTTTTCTTTCTACGAATATGAGTTCTGGCCATGTCGCCCCCCTTCCCTTGAGTATGAACCCTGGAGAAGAAAGGTCAAGGCCATGCCGGCCCGGCCACGCGCGAACGCGCCGAAAATTTCCGAATATACTTCAGACCGTGCTTAACTTTGTAACACACGTGATGAAAATAAGGAAGTTAAGAAAGGGAGCGGAGAGGAAGCGAGAGAAACGCAGCCGGCCGGAATAGCGCCGGGTAGGATGACGAAAGTCGAAGGAATGAATTTATTCGAAGGCGACGAAAGAACGCCGACCGCGCATGTCGTCGCGGCCGACGCGAAAGAAGCATTTACTTGTTCATGACATGGGCGATTTCGGCCAGGGTATCGGCCACTTCGAAATTCTGCAGGTTCACTCCCATCATACGAGCAATCTGATTCAGGGAAAAAATGCCCCGGACGGTCATTTGATTGTTTGCGCCTTGATTATCCACTACCATGGCATGCTGGCGATGATCGTGCTTCAAGGTTTCGATGATGTCTCCCACGCGGGCTTCACTGACGTCCTTGATGGCGAAACACTCCACTTTGGAAGCGGGAGTCATGATGTCTTCCACCGAAATATCGGCCCGCTTGCCGCCGTTTGCCTGGATGTACTGCAGGGGCTTCTCTCCCAGGATATCCGTTGCCGTAATCAAACCAATGATGTCTTCATGTAAATCCGTAACGATGAGAGAGCGAATGCCGCGCTGCTTCATTTTATCGTTGGCCGCGTCGATGGATTCTCCGGCGTGAATGGTTACGGCACTGACTTTTTTCAGGTCCGTCATGGCCGAAATGGCCGGCGAGTCGGCGGTAATGCGATGATGGTAAGAAGCGTCCGGTCGGTGAAATCCCACCCCCGGGCTCAGGGTTCCTGCTTTTAATACATTATAGCTCATGTTCTAACTCCAACGGAAATTCTATCGAACAGGCCGCGCGGCCGTCAAGTAAAACAAGCGCGCCATTTGCCCGGCTTATGCTATTCGGACGCACGGCCCGCGGATTTGGTACAGGAAAATTTCAAGCCGCCAGGTCCAGACGCAAGCCTCCTGATTCGGCGTCCTCGGTGAATCCCGCCCGGCGCAGATACTTAATCTGCCGGGGACTGTCGGGCATGTCGCTGTATACGGTATCGAATCCGTGTTCCCGCACGCTTTTGAGAACGTCGGAATCCCGCCCGTAAACGTAGCGGCCGATCTTGAAATCGCGATAGCCGGGAATGGTAAAGTCGAGCATCAGGTAGAGGCGATTGTCTTCGCGCACTTCCATGATGAACAAGCCCGCCGCGGTTACGTTTCGCAGCGCGAAGAAGGGAAATACATTGGCCTGATCGTCATACTTAAAGTCCGGATAAAAGCGTCGGATTTCCTTATCATAGGCCAGGAGGAATTCCCGCAGGTATACGGCCTCCTTGCGAACCTCCACCAGATTAAAAAATTCACGGGTGGTATAGATTCGATAAAGGAAAAAAAGATTAATCCCCATCAGGACCGCATTGGTAATAATCAGGGCCGGAGCCTGGAGCAGGATACCATAGCCGGTCCAGATGGTTACGGCCACGAAATTCATCAAGCGAAGACGCAGAACCTCGCTCATCATCAGGGAGACGATGGTAAACGCCGAGGCTACGTATCCGATCAACTCGGGTATGGACAGTGCATTCATGATTCGACCCTATTTCTTTTTATTGTTTATGGCCGCGGCGATGTCCTCATAGAACGCCTTGACCTGCTTTTTGTGGGACCCGGGAATCCGCGTGACCAGCGGCTTGTAGCCGAAATCCTGCTCTTCCCGGTAGGTAATGCTGCCGCCGAACCAGCCCGCGCTCACCTTCAGGCTCTTCAGAAATTCCAGCTGTAGAATTTGTACGCCGCCCTTGTACTGTTTGAGCAGTCCGGCCATGAATTCATGCAAGCCTTCCAGGGTCAGGTCCTCGGCCAAAAGTAGTTCCTGAATGATCTCCCGGGGCGATTTGTCTCCCAGGGTAATGGTTTGAACCTGGACCGTGTTTGAAAGAACCGATTCCCAGAAGCCCTGTTCGACTTCGACCTGGTCCATAACCCGGTAAATATACTCCCGCGTACCCAGCATGCAGGCCTTATCCATGATCACGTCGACCACGGGTACGAATACGAAATCCTTATTTTCCTCAAGCGCCATAATCTCACTGCCTCCGAACCACTAATACGAATTCGAAGCGGGGGGAACAGCAAGAACTTTTTACGGCCGGGCTTCGGCTTAAGCTTTCATCGATTCCTGAGCTGGCGGGAGCGTCGACCGACGACGGAAGCGGCGTGCTTCAGCCTTCGCCGCCGTCGTCCCCGTCGGAATCATGGTCGTCGCCGAAAAGGGAATCTTGATCATCAAGCACGTGTTCCTCGGTACTTCCCCCGACTCCACCCTTGAATTTCGACCTGGACCTCGATTTGGATTTACCGGAACCGACGCTCTCATGATTCCCACCGGCCGCGTTCACGAGCATTCGATAAATCGCCGTGAAGACGAAGACGACTCCCAGGGATCCGGGTATGGCCCATCGTTCCGGCAGCCATTGATACGCGACATAAACGGCCGCGATGCCGAGGAGTAGAAAGAGAACCAGGCGAAAACCACCCTGCTTTTTTTTTGACTTCTTTTTTCCACCGGCCATGAATCGCATCATGGACGCGGGCACGGATTTCGTCAAGCATCCCGCGCGGCGGGCGCGACGCGCTTCAGCTTTTTCAGGGTTCGTATGGTTTCATCGATCCACTCCAGCTCGGCCTTGCCCGAAATCAGGCCCTTGCGAAGCGTAATCAACCAGTAGGGCGCGTCTCGATGATCGCCGTGCTGCTTTTTGATGTCCGCGACGATGCCATCATACTCGGCCAGCTCTCGGACCAGGGTTTCGCGCCGGGCCGTGAGAGCGGGAAGCTGGGTGTCCGGCGGGACCCGGGCGCCGAAGAAGAGCTTGAGCAAGAGTTCATCGCGCCGGGGGCCGTCTCCGGGCGGTTCCCGGAGGTAATCGCGCAGCACCCGTCGTCCGCTTTCGGTTATGCGATAGGACGTTTTCTCATCCCCGGGGTCGGAGCGCAGTAAGCCCTCCCCCACCAGGGTTTTGAGCGTGGGATAAATCTGCCCGAAGCTTTCGCTCCAGAAATAGCCGATGCTGGATTCGATTCCTTTCTTCAGTTCGTATCCCGTCATGGGACCGTTGCTGAGCATGCCCAGTAACGCGAACCTGGTCTTACTGATTCTTCCCGCCATGCTTCCTCTCAATCGCTAACTTATGACTCTCCGTGCCAACAACCGTGAAAACTCAGCGGCGCGTGATGGCGCAGATGCACCACGGCCAGCGGACCGTCCGCCGGGTTTTCCGCGTTCAGGACCGCCAGGAAATTCCGACGGGTATGTCCGTCGTATACTTCCGTGAGCAAATACCCGCGGCCTTCGCCCCGGCCTCGGGGTACGAATACCGGCTCCATGCAATATTTCCCGGGCCCGAAA
>CAZGYS010000031.1:0-21446 GCA_964530305.1 uncultured Leptospiraceae bacterium | reverse complement strand
ACCGTGCACCCCCGTCCCGATGAGCGTCATATCCGGCCCCAGGACACGCGCGACATCGCCGTCTTTCTGAAGGCTCACCCGGACGTGGAATACAATATCGAGGGCAATCCCTTCCTGCCCCCGTTCATGGAGCTGACGCGCGAAACCCGGCCGACCCAGTGCACGCTGGTTCCCGATTCGCCCGAGACTTTTACCTCGGACCAGGGCTGGAGCATGACGCCCGAGAATCGCGAGAAACTAAAACCGCTCATTCAAGAAATGCGCGACCTGGGGTGTCGCGTCAGTCTGTTCATGGACGCGGGCACGAAGGAACTGGAGGCCGTGCGCGATATCGGCGCGGAGCGCATCGAACTATATACCGAACCCTATGCCGCGGCCTACGGCACGCCGGACGAAGACCACGTCTTCGAAAGCTTCGCGGCGACGGCGGCCGAGGCTCGCGAACTGGGACTGGGCATCAACGCCGGCCACGACTTGAATCTCCAAAACCTGGGACGCTTCGCCGGCATTCCCGGTCTGCAGGAAGTTTCCATCGGCCACGCCCTCATGGCCGACGCATTGCGATACGGTCTGCACGATACCACGCGTAAATACCTGGAAGTGCTGGGGCGGGTGTGACGGCGATGGAGCCGGCGGATCGCCATGGGTTTGTTTGAATGGAAAACACCGGCGTGGGATGAACTGAGCGAAATTATCAGCGGAGAAACCCACCGCCCCGGCTTTCCACACGGACCCTATTTTTCGCATCAACATCGCGAATGGGAGATACGCATCGATCATATCGACTCGAGAAAAGGGGGTTCACTTTATGGAACCGCCGTGCGGGCTCTCTTCGCGAGCACGAGCGATTTCCAGTTCAATGTTCGCCCCCGAACTCTTTTTACTTTCTTACGCAATCTGATTCACGGAAAGGACTTCACAACGGGCGACCCCGATTTCGACGAACAACTCGTCACCCGAACCAACGCCACACGCGAAATCGGCCGCCTACCGGCGAAGGCGGAGATTCGACAAGGATTGCTGGAACTAATGCCTTACGGTAACCAATGGCGATTCGAAATTAGAAAGGACGAAGGCCTGATGTTCCCCTTGCCGGAGAACGGGACCAGTTTATTGTTCTTTCGTTCCGAGTCCGTGATTGAGGATGTCTCTGCACTTCTGGAAATCTGTGTGATATTTTGCGAGACCCTGGACCTTCTCGTCACGTTGGATCTGGCCACCGAGGATAAAGCGGAAGGTGAGCTATTGATGCCGTAATTGCGGAGACCGCCTGACGGCGGTTGAAGCGAAGGCAGCCTTGCTCCGTAGTTGTGGCTATTATGTGGCGGTTTCGTAAGAAACTAAATGGTCGTGTGCGGATCCAGTGCGATATGCGTGTTGGATCTGAACCTCTGGTTGCGACCCGCGCTTGACCTTTCGTTCATTTTATGATAATCTTCCGCCGCTCACCACCGCCCGCAGGTCCAACGATCCCACCCATGCTGGGCGCGGTCAAACAGAGATCTTGCAAGCCTGGCCTCGCCCACCCGGGTGGGATCTGAGTAATAGTAGGGAGTTCAGGCGCGGGCGACACCTAGCGGCAAAATCCTGGAAGTAAAAATAATTGAAAGGCTCCTCCGGGGCGGCCACCGAAAACGAGGCCTATGAGTTAGACGCGGAAGAAGCGACGCTCGTATTAAAGTACGTCGAGCACCTGGAGCAAGCATTGATTGCCGAATCGCCCCAACTGGAAAGTGCCCGGAACGAAGCCGGGGGCATGGAATGGCAAGGTAGGCCGGTTTACGAAGAATTCATCCGGCGTAGCAGAGATGCCCACCAAGGAAATCATGAACGCGAGAGCGAAGAGGACACACATCATCGCCGGTTTCGCGGGAGTGGGCAAAACGCACCTGGCAAATGAAGATCCGGGAGTACTCGACGTGGATTTTCGCTACCATTCGAAGGCCCCGGACTTCCCGCACAACTATCTGGAACATATGCGGCACGTGATGGACCAGCTCATCGCGCAAGAGAGTTGCGAGCACATGGCCCTCAAAGCTGGACAATACCTGGCCGACCTGTTGCCGCTCCGGACCGACATCTCTGGAGAAACGGTGCACTGAAGAAGTGATCTGAAAAGAGGCCAAAATCACGATCAGCGTCCTTCTTCAAGAACCTGGGATTAGCGCCGACGGTTCTAGTACGGACTTATCAATCCGGGAAGCTCCAGTATCGCTTTGCCTTCAGCCGAACTGGGATCATCTTCCGGATGGCGGCTTAGATGTAGATCAATCAGCGAAGCCAATTCAGGGTGTAAGCCTGTTTCAATCCGAAATCTTCGAATTGCCGCCACTCGGATAAACCTTTCATCGCTCCTGATGAGCTCCAAATTATAGTTCAATAGCTCCGGGTCGTTGGAGTTGTTCAGTGCCTGAAGCGCACGGTAAAGCAGCACGCCTTCTTTCGTATTGGCGATTATTGACTTTAAGATCGGGAAGTATACTTCATAATTGTGACTAATGATTTCTCGCAGGTCATGCAGACATCGCGCAGTCGGCAAATCGCCCCGTTCGTAGTGCTCGCCGAAAATTTCGATTATCTTTTCCTGCGCCGGGTTTTCAATATAGTAGACCTTTTGCAAGTCCATTCGCAGGCGACACGTCTTTCCGACAGGATGCATGTTTGGAATATCATAGAAATTATGTTCCCGTTGAAATACCCATCGATTCAGCCTTTTAACTTTTGCCTCATGCTTTTTTTCATGCTTGCGTTTAGTCTTCCACCATTGGGAGAAATTCAGATTTTCCGCCAGCTTAATACTATTATGCAGTTTATCCCGATCCCATTCCGGATGTTTGTGAATCGGGAACTCCCAGCCGTCTACTATCGTTGGCTTACCAAAATAGAGATCATGGATACGTTCCAGCAAGGTCTCAAATGATTTGGTTCGGTAAAGGAAATCATCCGGGCCGGGTCCCGGCGCGTACCGCCATTTGATTAACTCCCATTCTTTCTTTTTCGTGATCTCCAGCCTGCTCATATGTTCAAACAGATGCTCCTGGAATTCAGGCTTATCTTCATCCACTGACGGCCCGGGAGTGGATATGGAATAAGAGTACCTTTGAATATCTTCGAGGCTCTCCGGCGTGAGCTTTACTCCGACGGCCTCAAGTTCCTCCACTGAATCATGACACCTTATATCAAGGCCCAGTGCTCCGATCTTCTCCAGGACTTTTTCGGGTTCGCCGATCATATGCGATAAATTGATGGGAAAATCGTTCTTGTGTAAAGCTAATTTAGGCCGCGGGTTGGTTCGCCTCCCACTCGACCCGCGATCGTCTCCGAATTTCCGGGCTAAACAATCGCTTGAAACAATGTCTTCTTCAGATTGTTCCTAATGGAAACACGCTTATTGTGCCGGGGGTCAATATCCAGATGAAGCATGATTGTGTTGCTCATGAAAAGCCCGTGTTCAAAAGTCTTTTCAATCGTCCGGTTTGCCGCCGAAAAGAATACCATCAGAGGCGCGGGACTTAAGTTATGAACTTCTTTTGATATTCGCTCACGGCGTGCGTCAGCATTTCAAGTTCTTCGATCAGAAGTATTCGGGCCATGGAGTAGTGTTCCTGTTCTCGCTTATCAATCGCATTGATTTCCTCAAATGTTAAGGGAGAATCGACCCAAAAAGAATAGTGCACCTCCACGATTCCTTGTTCGCATGTAAATCGGAAGTATTCCCAGTAGTCGTCCGCATACTTGATGATTATGAGATTCCGATCGTTTAGCTCGTCTCGAACGTGAAGGTCATACAACAAGGCATCCAGGTTACTTCGAAATTCTCCTTCCAACCCGAACTGGAAAAGCTCCGACAGGCGTAGGAATTGCATCGCGCCCATATTCGAGATGAAACAGGAAGATTTGGTTTTGTAAATTGGAAAAATGGGGTGGGAGTGAGGTTTCGGTTAAAGTCTACGCCATGAAGCGAAGTCGGTAAATCTTAATTGCATTTTGCGCATTGCGTTGCGCAATTATGGCCTGAAATCACTGGTTTCTTCGGTGCCGCAAAATACTCGCCTCTTGAAAACCTTCCGTGACTCGGGAAATGAGTCCTCACCAGTTTGTTTATCGGATCGGTGCGAATATAGACGGTTAGAGGTTGGTCTCCGCAATTGCGGACGACTTTCAAATGAAATTCGTGTCTTGTCTTTTTATGAACCGCAATAATATTCCATCGTTGTGCGTAAATAGAACTGGGCAATTCATGATGAGCGCCGGATTGGCACTCTCGGAAATATAGATCGTATCGGTGTATCAGGAGATCGAAAGCCGTCTTACTTTTTTCTTTGAAATAGTAATAGTCGCGATTATGCTCATTCTTGCCGAATTCGATTGCCTCTATAAAGCCTGGATAGCTCTCAACTCCTCGATCCTGCAATTTCTCAAATGTCGGTTCGAAAACGTATCCCTGCTTTTTCGCAAACTGTACTTTTATCCAGTGCCCCGTCTTTCCGGATATGATTTCGCGCTTTCCTGCTTCGCCTATGTATTTGAATTTTTCCCCGGGTCCGATTGTGCCTATTTCGCGTGATATCGTCGATGGCTCCGAGTACAGTTTTACTTTTCGCAGCCGACCATGCTGTATGACTTGTGTTGGAGCCAGGGTGGGCCCGAGGGCGTAGCCCGTTCTGTTCTTGTATTTGATTTTCACCCAGGAGCCGGACAGTTCCGGTGATAGATACCTACATTGCCCTTCTCGGGAGATAACCTCGACGATCGCACCTGCCCTGACCTCTATGACGGCTGGAGCGGAGAGTGAAGGCCCTGATCGCAAACTGATGTTGGATACTATTCGAGCATTTTCGACTGGTTCCGCGGGTTGTTTGGGTGCACAATATGATGTTACCAGGCAACAGGCAATTGTTGCGAGGAAAGCCTTCTTCATTCTCCATCGTGGATTCTTCCGCGGCTCACACAACCCAATTTCTCCGATGTCGCATAACGATCGCTCTCTGAACTCCCCAACCTCAAAGATCCAAATTCGCGACGAGCTTCGCGTTCTCTTCGATGAAGCGGCGGCGGGGGGTAACTTCGTCGCCCATGAGAACTTCGAAGACGCGCTGGACGCGGTCGGGGTTGTCGTCGTAGTCGATGGGAGAGACGCGCAGCATGACGCGCTTTTCGGGATCCATGGTCGTTTCCCAGAGCTGGTCGGGATTCATTTCACCGAGACCCTTGTAACGCTGGATGACGGTCTTATCCGAATTGAAATCGGCCACCAGTTTGTCCTTTTGCGCGTCCGTGAACGCGTAAGCGGACTTCTTGCCGTTTTTCACCAGATAGAGCGGCGGTTGCGCGATGTAGAGATAGCCGGCGTCGATCAAGGGACGCATCTTCTTGAAGAAGAACGTTAGAATCAACGTGCGAATGTGGGAGCCGTCCACGTCCGCGTCCGTCATGATGATGATCTTGTGGTAACGTAGTTTGTCCAGTTCCAGTTGCTCGGCGAAACCCACGCCTACGGCCGTGACCAGGGTTTTAATCTCTTCGTTTTCCAGGATCTTGTCGTCGCGGCCCTTGAGCACGTTGAGGATCTTACCCTTGAGGGGAAGAATCGCCTGGAAATTACGATCGCGGCCCTGCTTCGCCGAACCGCCCGCGGAATCGCCCTCCACGATGAAAAGTTCACACAACGCCGGGTCTTTCTCCGCGCAGTCGGCCAGTTTGCCCGGCAGACCGCCGCCTTCCAGGATGCCCTTGCGTTTCGTAACCAGCTCTCGCGCTTTGCGAGCGGCGTCCCGCGCCTTACTGGAGAGAATACATTTTTCCAGAATGGGTTTGATCTCGCCCGGGTTCTCTTCCAGGTGGAGCGTCAAGCGTTCGGAAACCAGTTGCTGCATGAGGCCCTTGACCTCCGCGTTCACGAGTTTCTCCTTCGTCTGCGAGTTGAACTGGGGCTCGGGAATCTTAACGCTGATGACCGAGACCAGGCCTTCGCGCACGTCTTCGCCGGTGAAGTTGCGACCGAGCTTCTTGGCCAGGGTCGTGTCTTTCTTCAGGTAATCGTTGAGCGTTCGCGTGAGCGCCGTGCGAAAGCCTTCCAGGTGCGTGCCGCCCAGCATGTTGTTGATGCCGTTGGTAAAACAAATGACCTGATCCGCGGACGAATCGGTATAACACAGGGCGATTTCGGAGCGAACGGTTTCGTTCTGACCCTCGAAGTAGATGATGTTCTTATGAATTTTCGAACGCTTCGTCGTGAGCTTTTCGACGTATTCCAGGATACCGCCCTTGTATTGGAATTTTTCGTGCTTTTCCTTACCCTGCTCCCGCGCGTCGGTCAGGTCGATGATCAAACCCTTATTCAAAAAGGCCATCTCTTCCAGACGCTGGCGCAGCATGGGATACTTAAATTCGACGGTGGTGAAAATGGTAGCATCCGGCTTAAAGCGAACCACCGTGCCGGTGTGATCCGTCTTGCCCTTATCGGCCATGGGCGCCACGGGCTCGCCTTCCTTGAACTTCTGGTAATAGATCGTGCCCTTCTGATGCACTTCGGCTTCCAGCCATTCGGACAGACCGTTTACAACCGAGACGCCCACGCCGTGGAGACCGCCCGTAATGTCGTAGGCGTCGTCGCCGAATTTACCGCCGGCGTGCAGCTTGGTCATGACCACTTCCAGAGTGGGGATGCCGGCGTCGGGGTGAATGTCCACCGGGATACCCCGACCGTCGTCCTGGACCTCGATTATGTCTCCAGGTAGAATCTTAACGAAGATGGTTGTGGCGAAACCGGCCATGCATTCATCGACCGAGTTGTCGACGACCTCATAGACCATCTTGTGCAGACCCGTGTCGTCCTGGGTGCCGATGTACATCCCCGGACGCTTGCGCACGGCTTCGAGCCCTTCCAGAATCTTGATCTTACTGGAATCGTATTCGCCGATTTTCTTTCCGACGGGCTTTTCAGGTGCCTCTGACATGGTTGAGTTTCTCCCTCGAATCGAGCGCCCGGTCGTTCATTCAGGCGATGATCTGATGTCAAAGATGCCGGAGCGGTCGCGGTGTCCATCATATTGCCGCCCCTATGCGGCCTCGAAACGGCGATTCAAGGCATTATAGCGATTTCGGGCCGGAAATATTTTTACTAATCGGTATAAAAAATCCTTGCATTTTTTTGCGTTGCACCATAGAATTGATGCAACGCAAATTCAGCCCCGAAAACGGGCGATTGCCATCAACCAGGAGGAAGATCATGGAAAAGCAAATTCAAGACATCTTAAATGCCGGTATCGGTTTATTCAAAGCGGGCGAAGCTAACTTCAAGCAAGCCTTTGAAACCGTTGAGAAAACCTTTGAAGACCTGAAAACCCGCGGCGCGGCCGACAACTCGGAAGCAGCCGTAAAAATCCGCGAAGTTCTGGATAATACCATCAAGAGCATCAAGGGCGTATCCGATCAGGCCGGTTCCAACTTCAATCTCATTGTAGAAGAAGCGCAGAAAAACTACGCGCAAGTCCTCGAGCAAATCAAGACTTTCGTAGGCGAAGAACGCATTCGCGACCTGAACTCGAAAATCGAGGAACTGACGGAATACATCAAGAAGCAGCAAGGCGGAGGCGATTCAACTCCGGCAGCCCCGGCCGCGGCCCCCAAGCCCGCCGCCAAAAAGAAAGCAGCCAAGAAAGCATCCACCACCGCTTAATCAATCCGCCAATCGAATCATCGACTGCTGGTTGGTAGGAGGGTCTAAAGGTCGAAGGGGACAATGGTCAAAGGGTATGGGGGTCGTAAGGTCAACGTTGACCTTACGAAAACCTTCCCTGCCGCCTTTGGACCCTTAGACCTTCCGTCAATATCTCGCCGGAAACAACTTCAGGCGAATCAGAAAGCCCGTCAGCACCCCCGCGGGAATGGTATACCACATAAGTTTCAGGGACGAGGAAACTCCCAGGCTGAAAGCGCCCCGCAGGGCCTGACCAAAATCAAGTTCCGTGCTTGTGGTCGGCCCCATGAGGGTGAACTTCCAGAATACGGCCAGAAACCAGGCCAGCGGCACCAGCGCGACTCCCACGCATAGTCCGGTCATGGCGGCACGCGTCGAACTACGTTCGCCGCCCAACAGCAGCCAGAAGACGGTCCCCCCGGCGAAAGCCGAAACGAAAGCGGAAGGAACCAGGATGTAATAGGGGTTCCCCGCTACCGAATAGTAAAACAAAAGGGCAACCGCCAGCGCAAGAACGCCGAATATGGTCCCGGCGATAATCGAATTCTTCATAAATGGATCCGCATGAAATGATGCGGCAATTTCGAATAGTCCGGGGGTCTGTCAATGCAAACGAACCCCATGAATAATGAGTATCCCGCTATTTTTTTGCTGGACCGGAAGGATTGATTCGATGTAGCTTCAGGGTCCGTGTTCCCATTCAATGCCATGCAATTATTCAAAGCTCCGAGACTCGGCCGCCGAACCGAACCTCACCATGCGCCCATGGGCGTAAACAAAGGCGGCCGACATAAAGGCGGGCGATTTTTCTCGTTCGCCCTGGTCAACCTGTGCGCCTTGAGCGTAATCGCCGGCGGCAATCCCCTGCAAGCCCAGACACCCGCGGGGAAAACCATCGTTCTCTCGGACGACAAACCCAGCCTGCCCGTAAGCCAGTTGATTGAATACCTGGAGGATAAGGATCGCCGCTACACAATCAAGGACGTGATGAAAGCGCCCGTCGCGGACAAGTTTAAGATTCGACCGAAAAAAGGCGGCAATTTCGGCACCACGGACTCCGCCGTCTGGGTACGGCTGAAACTCAAGAACGATACCGGTCGCGCGAACACCTGGTTGCTCGAACACACCTACCCGCCCATGGATCGCATTTCCGTATTTCGCCCCGACGGAAACGGCCGGTACAACCAGCAGGACTTCGGGGACGACTTTGAGTTCAACAAGCGCGAACTAAAACATCGCAATAACATATTTCCCCTGCGCATCGCGGCCGGTGAAACGAAGACCTACTTCCTGCGCTTTCAGACCGAGAGCAACATGGACATCCCCCTGAATATCTGGACCGAGCCGGACTTTCAGTTGAAGGACCACGACGAGCAGTACGCCCTGGGACTCTACTACGGCATCATGCTCGTGATGCTGTTGTACAACCTGTTCATTTATTTTACGGTGCGGGATCAGTCGTATCTCTACTACGCGGCCTACATCGTTTTCGTTTCCGTCCTGCAGATGGCCCTCAACGGCCTGGCCTATGAATACCTCTGGCCCAATGCCCAGTGGTTCAACAATAAGAGTATCCTGTTCCTCATCTCCCTGTCCTTGATCGCGGTCGTGCAATTTACGCGAACGCTGCTGGACATTACGAAGGAAGAATATCCGAAGCTCACCATCTGGATCAACGTGACGCTGGGTCTGTTGACGCTCGTGTTCATCTGCGCCTTCTTTCTGCCCTATAAGATTATCAATCGCGCCGGGGCCGCCATTCTGATCTACAGCGCCGTGACCATTCTCGCCATCGGCACCGTGCGCTTGTTGAGCGGCTATCGCCCCGCCAAGTTCTACATGGTGGCCTGGTCGTTCCTGCTCATCGCCGTAATCATGCGCGCGCTCAAGAACGCCACCATTCTGCCCAGCGTCTTCATCACGAACTACGGCGTCCAAATCGGATCGGCCATCGAGGTGATTTTACTGTCTTTCGCCCTGGCGGACAAGATCAACTTGATGAAGCAGGAAAAGGAACAAGCTCAGGCGCGTTACATCGAAAGTCAGCAAGTGGCGCTGGACAATCAGTTGCGCTTGATGAATTCATTCTATCGCTTCGTGCCGGGTGAGTTCATTAAGAACCTGGAAGTAGAAAACATTACGGACATCAAACTGGGGGACGCGGTCCTCAAGACCATGACGGTGCTGTTCACCGACATTCGCAATTTCACCGGCATCTCGGAGAGCATGACGCCGCAGGAGAACTTTCTCTTTCTTAATTCGTTTCTCAAGCGCATGGAACCCTCCATCGAAAAGCATAACGGCTTCGTGGACAAGTTCGTGGGCGACGGCATCATGGCGCTCTATCCCAAGAGTCCGGAGCACTCGTTGGCTTCCGCCATCGAGATGCGACGAGAGCTTGAGGACTACAATGAGCATCGCCGTCGGCAGGGTTTCGAACCCATTGAAATCGGCATCGGCATCAATACCGGAGAAGTAATGCTCGGCACGGTGGGTTCCGCCAACCGCATCGACACGACCGTCATCGGCAACACCGTGAACCTGGCCGCGCGCCTGGAAGGTCTGACGAAAATTTTCAAGCTGGGCATTATCGTTTCGGACTTCTGCGTACGCAGCATGAAGGAGCCGGGCAATTACGCCCTGCGCGAAATCGATCAGGTCACCGTGAAGGGCAAGACCGAACCCGTAATTATCTATGAATCATTCGACAATGATTCGCCGCGCGTGAAGGAAATGAAATACGAAACCCGGGGCAGACTCCTGAAAGCCCTGGTTCTATATAAACAAGGCGAATTCGCCGAGGGCCTGAGCGTTTTCCAGGAAGTGCTGAACGTAAATCCCAACGATCGCATCGTTAAGATTTACATCAAGCGCTGTAATCACTATATCGCCAACCCGCCCCGGGACAACTGGGACGGCGTCAGCAAATTACAAATTGTTTAGGTTCCGCCGATGTATGAAGAAATGGAAGTGCGCGCGGGCGATATTCGCCTGCATACCGGCTGCTGGCCGGCCAAAGGCCCCACGGTGCTCTGTCTCCACGGCCTCACCGCCAATCATCTGAGTTTCGCCCCCATGGCGCGTCCGCTGGCCCGGGCTGGCTTTCGCGTTCTGGCTCCCGATTTGCGCGGCCGGGGTAAATCGGATAAACCGGCCGGCCCCTACGGCCTGGACGCCCACGCCGAGGACACGCTGGCCGTCATGGACGCCCTTAAACTTAAGAAGGTGATCTTGCTGGGGCACAGCCTGGGAGCGGGAATCGCCCTGCGTGCCGCCGCGAACGCTCCCGAACGCTTCGCGGGCGTAGTGCTCATGGACGGCGCGGGCGTGCTGAGTTTCGGCGCGAAGCTGAAAATTCTGGCGGCCATTCGACCATCCTTGAAGCGCCTGGGGAAAACCTTTCCCACGCCGGAAAGCTACCTGCGCCTTTTTTCCGATTCGCCGCTCTTCGATGAGTTGAGCGCGGATACGGAAGCCGCGTTGCGTTACGAACTGGAGCAAGTGGAAGGCGGATGGCGATGCAACATTCCGCCTGAAGTCATCGAAGCGGAACTGCGCGCCCAGGGCGGTTCCCTGAGCACCGGGACCATGCTGCTGAACATGCTGCTGCATCCTCTGCAAGCCGCGGCGCGAATTCGCGCGTCCGCCAACCCGCCCTACGGGAAACTCACCATGCCGACGTTGATCTTCAAGGCCGGTAAGCACAATGTGCAACCGGGAGACGACCTGTTGCCCGACGCGTCCCTGGAGCGCATGTTGCGCGAAATCCCGGATTCCGCGAGCGTCATCATCGACGACGCCAATCATTACGGGCTGGCCGTGGACGAAATTCCGGAGCGGGATAAGGCCTTGATCGAGTTTCTGAAATCGCTGCCGACTTGAGCGGCGATTCAACGCGAAAAACACGAAAGACCGGCAACACGCGCGAAGCGCCCGGAATCGCGATTCACTCTTCCCAATCCCAGAAGAAATCCTTGTTGGTTAGTTCCTCTTCCTCGGGTTCGGCCATGCCCGCGGCGCCGGCTCCGTGGAGTTCCACGTCTTCGCGGTTGAACAATCGCGTCTGCTCTTCCAGGTCCCGGGTTTCATTCTCCCAGTATTCCTTGGTGCCGAAGTGAGGAAAGGCGGCCGGAAACGCCGGGTCCTGGATCCGACGGGCGACCCAGCCGGCGTAGTGAATGAAGCGCATGGATCGCAGGGGTTCGATGAGGCGCAACCAGCTCGATTCGAAATCGCGAAAGGTCCGGTAGGCCGAAAGAAAGACTTCCCGTCGCCGCAGGCCCTCCGCGTCCCTGGCGGGCAAAAGCATCCAGATATCCTGGACGGCCGGACCGGTTAGAAAATCGTCGAAGTCCAGAAAGAACCAGCCTTCGCGTCCGTTCAAGAGGTTGCCCGTATGACAATCGCCGTGAATGCGATGCAGCGGCACGTCCCGGGAACGTTCCAGGTAGGTTTCGCGCACGCGTTCGGCGGCTTCGCGATAGCGCCCCAGGAAATGGGGCGGAATGAAATCGTTGTCGATGAGATAGTTCAGCGGTCGGTCGATATAGGTTTCGGTATTCAGCGTCAATCGCCGCGAGGCCGGTTTCGCGGCGCCCGTATTATGGATGCGGGCAATGAGGCGACCCAGGATTTCCAGTTCTCCGTCCGACATTTCGTCCGGCGCGCGCCCGCCCGTCCGGGGCCACAGCGCGAAGTGCATGTGCTCCACGCGACGCAGGGTTTCGCCGCCCGGAAATTCCAGCGGCGCGCAGACCGGGATATCGTTTTCGCGCAACTGCGCCAGGAAATCATGCTCCTCCAGGATCTGGTCCCGATCCCAGCGCCCCGGGCGATAGAACTTGGCCACGACGTGCACGCCGCTTTCCAGGCGCACGTCATAAACGCGATTTTCCAGACTGTTGAGAGCCTGACAGTGACCGCTGGGCAGAAATCCGCCCTCCTCCACCGCTTCTAGGACTCGTTCCGGGGTGAGCTTAAAAAAGAATTCGTCTTCGTTCAATGAGCCAATCCGAGGACGAAGCGCGATGAACGCGGCCTACAAGCGCCGAAGGACCCACTGGCGAATCATGGGCATCTCGAACTCGTAGTCTATATCATGTCCCTTTTCGAATTCGCAATACATAACGGGCAGGCCGTGGCCGGCAAGGCTCTTTATTCCGCTCCGCACGCCGTTTATGGGATTGATTTCGTCCATGCTGCCGTGAGAGATGAACCATTCCGAACGACGCGCCTGTTCGGTCATGTCCCGGGTCAGAATTTCCACGTCCCCGCAACAACCGCTGATACCGATGAATCCGCCGTAATCATGAATTGTTCGGATACCGTATTCCAGCGTCACGCGGCTGCCCTGGGAAAACCCGAGCCAGAAAATATGCCGCCGCTCAAAGCCCTGCTCTTCCAGCTCAAAAATAACCTTATCCAGCGCTTCCCGAGGACAGCACGCGGGTTGCCCTCCGGGACCCGTTCCATTGCCGTTCAAGGCACCATTGAAATCCCCGTCATACCAATCAAAACCGCCCTCCGGATTTTCCCGGGGCGCATTGAGGAGTAAATAATTCAGCCTGGGGATTTCCAGATTATCGGCGACGACCCGGGCTTCTTCCATGCGCCCGGCGCCCCCGTGCAGAATGATCATGACATAGGGCGATTCGACGTCGGAGGGACGCCAGATGTTACGAAGCGTGGAAACGGGCGCTTGCACGCATCCGTTTTCGCGGTTGCGGGCGACGGCGCAACTTTTTTATTGAGAAGGACTATAAAATCAAACTATAAAAAAGTACCCGCGGGTACAGCAAGGCGCCGTGAACTATTTTATGCCTACGATGTAGGCAATCCAGGATTCGCACGCTTCTCCCTTTTTCGTTTTGCGAAACACGCCGTTTCCTTCACCGGTCTTCTCGTCGGTGCCTTCCCAGTGAATCTGCACTTCCTTGAAACCTACGTCGTATAGAATTTCCGTCAGATCCACGAGATTCCACATGCGCCATTCGTAGACGAAGGCGTTCTTCCACTCCGTTCCGTCCTTGAACTCGAAGTGGATCTTGCATTTGAGATCGGAAGTGACGGGACTGTAGGACGCGTGCTCCCAAACGTACACGAAACCGTCGCACTCACGACGTTCTTCCTGCTCCAGGTAGGACTGGCTGCCGCCGAAGCAGTCCATGATGAATAGACCATCGCTGCGCAGGGACTCGTACGCGGCGCGATAGTAGTCCCGCATTTGTTCCCGGGTCTTGAAACAAAAATAAGAGAAGTTAAAGGCCGTGACGATGTCTACCTGAGGTTTGGTAACGTCCAGGACATTGGCTTCCTTGAGCTCAATGCGCTTCTTCTGGCCGTCCTTGAGTTTGGACATGTTGTTCTTCACGCCCCATTTTATGGTGGGTTTGTGGAGATCCACGCCGATGGCGCGATGGTCGGAATCCAGTTTAACCCACTCGCAAGCGAACGAAAAGGTGCCGCAGAAGTCTTCCTTCAAGTCCGCCGGCTTGCGCCCGCGAATGCTCTTGTAAAGTCGACGGACGAACTTCGCGTCGAACTCCGGATTTTGAACCGCTTCCTCGTAGAGGATATGCTTGTCGGCCTTGCGACGCGTGTAATTTTTCTTACCCATATGATGACGAACTCCGTCAATGACGCTGAACGGCGGCCGGGCAAGGGGTCAAATAAAAAACGATCCTTAACCCGAATCGCCGTGAGCATGGTCGTGAGAATGGCCGTGGTCGTGGGCGTGCTCACCCGGGGGATGTTCGCAGTTACGCCCCCATTTGGACGTGCCGTCCGTGAAGAATTCGCGCTTCCAGATGGGCGCCTCGTATTTGACGCGGTCGATAATATAGCGATTCGCCGCATAGGCTTCGCCGCGATGCACGGACGAGGTGATGACCACCACGGCGCATTCCGTCAACTGTACGGGCCCCACGCGATGCACGCAGAGCGCAAAATTCAGGGGCCAGCGTTCCTTCGCGTCGGCGATGATTTCGCGAATGGATTTTTCCGCCATGGACTTGTGGGCCTCGTATTCCAGATAGACCACGCCCCGGCCTTCATTGTGATTGCGCACTTCCCCGCTGAACAAGACCAGGGCGCCCGACGCCACGTCGTGCCCCAGCTTGATCATTTCGCCCAGGTCGATGGGGGCGTCGCTTACCATCTCAATTTGATTTAAGTTCATTGTGTTCTTCCTGGTTCCCCTAACCTCCGCTCGACGGCGGAAAAACCAGGATTTCCTCATCGCCCTTCAAACCGAAGTCCGGATCCACGAAATTTTCATCCACCGCCAGGCGACAGCTCTCCAGCAACTCCCGCGCCTCCGGCTCCATGCGTTCCAGCTCCCGCGCCACGTCTCCCGCGCGCGCGCCGTCCGGCAAATCGAGCTCCAGCTCGGCCTGGAAGTAATCCTTGAGATTGGCGAAGACCGCGACTCGAACGCGCATTCAGCCCCCGATGGCCTTCATGGAAAGAGAACTGCCGGTAAAGGCGGCCGGGCGCTTCTCATCCATGGCCTTTTGTAGAATCGGTACCAGGTCGGGATCCTCCGTAAGGGCTTCGCGAATGGAGAAACCGTTTTCGCTGCTGAGGCAGCCGAACAGGCGGCCGCGACTGTCCAGGCGCAGGCGATTGCAGTCCCGACAAAACGGCGCGGAGTGATTGGCGATGATACCGAAGCGATACCCGCTCTCGGTTTCCCAGTAATTCGCGGTGGCGGAGTTTTCCCGCTCCAGCGCCTTGAAGGTCCGCGTGGCGCCGATGATCTCGAGCATCTCGGCCTGCTTAACAAGGGCGTCCTCGCCCCGGTCGCGGAACTCGAACAAGTGTCCCATGTTCATTAATTCAAGAAAACGAACGGGGGCACCCAGACTTTCGCCGTAGTCCAGCACGGCCGTGATTTCGCCTTCATTGTAGCCGCGCTGAACCGTGCAGTTGATCTTCACCGGCAGACCCGTCGCCAGGGCCGCCTCGATGCCGGCGCGGGTCTTTGCCGGATCTCCTCGGCGCCCCATGCGACGAAACACGTTTTCATCCAGGGCATCCAGGGAAACGTTCACCGAATCCAGGCCGGCTTCCCGCAGGTCGGCGGCCAGGTCCGCCAGCAATAATCCATTGGTAGTCAAATTGACGCGGGGAATACCCAGTTCCTTCAAGCGGGCCGTTAGTTCCGCCAGCGGGCGATACAGAGTCGGTTCGCCGCCGGTGAGGCGAATGGATTCCAGATTCAGCAGCCCGTGCAGCTTGCCCACAAGCAAGGTGTATTCCGCCGGCGTCAGGGCGCCCGGATGTTCCAGCGGAATCGCCTTGCGGGCATCTCGCTCGCTGACGCAGTATACGCAGGCAAGATTACAATGTTCCGTCAGACTCAAGCGCAAATCGCGAAAGCGACGACCGTGCATGTCTCGAATTAGAGCACTCTCGGAAGAGGCTGATGAAGATGGGGCGGAACCTATCATGCGGACTAACAATAATATAGCCAGTACGGAGTACCGTTGCCGGCTATTTTCGGCAACTGAATTCCGCCCTCTAAAAGTCCTTTACGCGGGCACCCTCGCCCTTGAACCGGTAAGGGTGCGTACTCGTATAAATTCCGGACCCGGTCCCGCGGGATTGTTCCTTTTTTCGGCAGTGGTAGTATCGCTTTTCTCGGCGTCGGCGGGCTGCAAGGGCGATGAATCCCGGGCGCAGGGAAACCCGGGCAAGCCCGCGGACATTTGCGCGAAACTTCAGGTACCGGCGGACATGAAATGCATTCCCGCCGGACCCTTTACCCGGGGCAGCAATCGCCGGGTCCGTAAATTGGATTCCGGTCGCATGACGAAGGACGAATCGCCGCCCATGAAGATTCACGTGGATGCCTTTCTCATGGACGTTCACGAAGTCACCGTCGCCGACTATGAACGTTGCGTGCGCGAAAAAGGCTGCTCCCCCGCGCGGACGCGCTATCGCCGGGGCTACCTGGGCGCCCGCCAACCCAAGCTGGGCGCAAGCTGGTACCAAGCCCGGGACTACTGTCGACGCAACGGCAAGCGCCTGCCCACGGAAGCGGAATGGGAAAAGGCCGCTCGAGGACCAAACGGCGATTTGTTTCCCTGGGGCAATGCGCCGGCAACCTGCGCGCTGGCAATCATCAAGGACCGCCGCGGTCGCAAGGGCTGTGGTCGTCGCACGACCTGGGAAGTGGGCTCTCGTCCCGCGGGTCGCTACGGCCTGTTCGACATGGCCGGCAATGCCCACGAATGGGTGAACGATTGGTACAGTAAATCCTACGCGGCCTGCGGCCATGCGTGCGCCGGCAGGAATCCGCAAGGCCCCTGCGGCGGAAAGGACGATTGCCCCGGACGTACGCGAAAGATCGTCAAGGGCGGGTCCTGGTGGTGGCCCGGCGTCATCGCGCTGCCTTCCCATCGCCGTCCCCATTTCGCGAAAAATCGCCCTTATCATCATTTCGGCTTTCGTTGCGCTCGAAGCATCAAGGGCACTCCGTGAAATTGGACGGGATCATGGATCCGCGCAAGCTGCGCGAATTCCGAGAACTGGGAGACGACACGGATGAATTCCTCCTGGATATCCTGGACCGCTATTTTACGAAATCCGAGGAACAACTGGCGGAAGCCCGAGAAGCCCTGGCCGCCGGGGACGCGAAGACCCTGAGGGACGTGATTCATAGCTGGAAGGGAGCCACGACCGCGCTCGGCTTAACCGAACTTTCCCGCGCCCTTACCGAACTCAACGCTCGCCTCAAGGACGACGCGGACAATCAAGTGGGCGCCGCGCTGGACGACCTGGCCCGGGGCTTGAAGGAACTTCGCCAATCCCGCGAAGACGACGCGTAACATGAAAAAAATCCTGGAGTACATTCGCCTCTTTTACCATGAGGAGTTTCGCCCCCTGTATTTCATATACATCGGTCTGCTTCTTTCGGCCGTGATCGTCTTGAACTACAGCCTGGATTTCGAACGGGTCTACATCCAGCACGACAATCGCCTGGTCATGACCGGCCTCTACTGGCTGCTCTACGCGATTCCCCTGGCGCTGGCCCTGCTGGGGCGGGTCTGGTTCAACGGCGAAAGCGAAATTCTGCGCAATGGTCGACTCTGGGCCTTGTGCGCGTTCGCCATCGTGCCCATTGCGCTGGACGCCTCCACCAACCTTCGCTTTCACGATCTCGTAAAAAACTTCGGCGTGCACCTGCACATCAGCCTGTGGGTGGCGAAGTGCCTGAACAATTTTATTGAATTCCTGATTCTCTTCATTCCGGCCGGCATCTACTGGTACTACGCCGACCGTCGTGAGATGCCTCTCTACGGATTCACGCGCAAGAACTTCGACGTATGGCCCTACTTCGTCATGCTGTTGTTCATGGCGCCCTTGATTTTGTGGGCTTCCTTTCAGGGTGATTTCCTTGCGTCTTATCCGCGCTATCGCACGACCTACGCCGCGCACTATCTCCAGGTAAATCCCCTCTGGCCCATCCTGACTTTCGAATTCGTGTACGGCCTGGCCTTCGTGTCGGTTGAGTTTTTTTATCGCGGTTTTTTCGTGCTGGCCCTGGGCCGTTACCTGGGTAAGGGCGCCGTCATGCCCATGGTCGTAATCTACTGCATGATTCATTTCCAGAAACCGTTACTGGAAACGGTTTCGTCCATCTTCGGCGGCCTCTTGCTGGGCATCATCGTCTGGTACGGCCGCTCCATCTACGGCGGCATCATCGCCCACCTGGGCACGGCCTGGATGATGGAGATCGCCGCATTCGCGCAGATCTATATCTTCAAGAATAAACCGCCGGCGGTTTAAACGAAGCGACTCGGATTCGCGCAAAAGTCCGTGAACTTTTTCACGTAATCGCCCAGGTGGTTGCCGTCGATGAAGATGTGATTCACCTGAATGCCCACCGGCGCCAGCAGGCGACCATGACGTTCAAAATGTTTGCCGAAGGTAATCTTCGGGACCGCGTGCTGGGGATCGTCCTCGGCGATGTGGGTCAGCGACGTAAACTGTACGTCCGGCAGGGCGGAATAAAAGACCAGGTCCTGGCGTCCGTCGTCCGTCAGATCGCTTTCCCCGCGCGGACCGCCCAGCGCGAAAGCGGCCGTTTCGTTGAAGGCCTGCATGTCCTGCTCGTAGTCCAGATACGCGAATGAAAATCCGCCATCGTCCGCCGGCACGACCAGGCTCAAATTGATGCGTTCATAGCGCACGATTTCTCCCTGGTGAATTCGCAGGCGAAAGTCCTCCAGCTCGTTCATGGCCCGGGTGGACAACCAGCACAAGTTGGCGTAGAGGGGCCACCCCCGGCTCCGAACGAACTCCCGGATCTCGGTGATATCCAGTTCGATGGAACAGGAATAACGCGGATTGTTGTACTTACGAAAAAAGTCGAATTGCGTTCTTCGGGAATAGTCCCGGATGATTTCGTATTTCATGGTGATTACCGTCTGTATTCAAGGGGCACGGTGCGTCGACGCGTTTGCATGCATAGTTTCTCGGGAGAAAGGCCCAGAACTATGCGCGGCGTAGTCAGGCGACCGACGATGGCGGGCGTCGCCAGAATTTCCCTCCCCCGCATGATGGCGATTCGCCCTCCCGCCGGAGCCAGGTGTTCGGAATTAACCTGGAGCTTTCGCGCGCCGGCCGCCTTGAGCGTGACCAGACTGCGCGGCCCATGGGGCGATTGCTGCTCCACGATTTCGGCGATCTCCACGCCCACGATATCGTGCAGCCCCGCCGCGCGATACCAGTCGCCCCCGGCGCCGCGGTAAAAAGGTTTCTCCCCGGCAGTTTTGGAGCGCGTGATGGAAACGAGGCGCACGGCGGCAATGTCCGTCCCCTCACAACGAGGCCGCTTGTAGAAATCAATGAAGCGATCATAGGCCGCGCGGCAGCTCGTCCGCCCTGCGTTCAAACGCAGGCACTTTAAATAGTGTTTCATACAGGCAATGTCCCCGGGCGCGTTCAGGGAACATAAATCGCCGCGAAGGCCGTTCGCGTCCGCGCGATTGGGGTGCCAACGATGAAAAGCCTTCACGAAATCGCCGATTTGTTTCGAAACCTCGGGAGCGATGGCCGGGCCCGACATCCTGGCGCCCTCCATGGTATGCGCCAGGGAAATTAAGAAGGCACCGATTCGAGCCTGCGCGTGCAGGTCGTGACTCCAGACCCGGGAAGCCTCCATGAGAATGCCGTGGTACTCGACGACAATCGCTCGAATTTTCATGGGCGCGCCCTTCTCCAGCTTTTGGACGAAGGTCTGCAGCCGGCGATACAAAGCCGCCTCCGCGCCCCGCGCGCCGGCCGAACGCAGGCGAAACTCGCGTCTCCATCGCAAGAGACTACCATCGCCGGGGCCCAGTAACTGAAACAAAATTTCAGGAAACGGTTTGTCGGAGACGGGCGTTTTCGTTTGCGTCATCACGCTCATGACGGGCAGAGCGCACAACACGGCGACCAGGGCGATTTTGACGCCGCGACGCAACATGGCTTACGAAATAATTTCCATGACCTTCGTCGCCGAGTCCACGATGGACGTGCCCGGTCCGAAAATCGCCGCGACGCCCGCCTGCTCCAGGAAGTCGTAATCTTGCACGGGAATCACGCCGCCGCAGACGACCTTGATGTCGGAGGCGTCCTGTTTCTTCAGGTGCTCGATGAGTTCGGGCACGAGCGTCTTATGACCGGCGGCCTGACTGGATACACCGACCACGTGCACGTCGTTTTCCACGGCCTGACGCGCCACTTCCTCGGGCGTTTGGAAGAGCGATCCCACGTCTACGTCGAAGCCCAGATCCGAAAAGGCCGTGGCAATCACGTGAGCTCCGCGGTCGTGACCGTCCTGACCCATCTTGGCCACGAACATGCGCGGACGCCGGCCTTCCTTCTCCGCGAATTCATCAATGCGACTCATGATGCCCTTCCAGGATTCATCGGCCTTGAAGGCGTCTCCGTAAACGCCGGAGATGGTGGATACGGGCGCGTTGTAACGCTTGTAGACCTTTTCCATGGCGTCGGAGATTTCGCCCACGGTGGCGCGTTTGCGCGTGGCTTCCACGGCCAGCTCCAGCAGGTTGCCAGTGCCTTTTTCCGCGGCGTCGGTGATGGCGTTCAGCGCGGCTTGCGTGGCGCTTTCATCGCGACCTTCGCGCAGTTTTTTCAAGCGGGCGATCTGGTTGGCCAGTACTTCGCGGTTGTCTACTTCCAGGATGTCGATGGGTTCCTCGTTGTCCAGGCGATACTTGTTCACGCCGACGACGGTTTGTTCGCCGCTGTCCACGCGCGCCTGATGGCGAGTGGCGCATTCCTCGATGCGCGCCTTGGGAAGCCCGGCGGAAATCGCCTTCGTCATGCCGCCCATCTCGGCCACTTCGTCCATGAGCTTCTGGGCGTTGGAGGCCAGCTCATTGGTCAGGCTTTCCATGAAGTAAGAACCGCCCCAGGGATCGATGACATGGGGGATGCGCGATTCCTGCTGAATGATGAGCTGGGTGTTGCGCGCGATGCGGGCGCTGAAGTCCGTGGGCAGGGCGATGGCCTCGTCCAGCGCGTTCGTGTGCAGGCTTTGAGTGCCGCCGAAGACGGCCGCCATGGCCTCGATGGTCGTGCGAACCACATTATTGTAGGGGTCCTGTTCCGTGAGACTCACGCCGCTGGTCTGGCAGTGCGTGCGAAGCATCATGGACTTATCGTTTTTGGGATTGTACTTCTTGATGTGCCTGGCCCACAGCAATCGCGCGGCGCGCAGCTTGGCGATTTC
>CAZGYS010000030.1:18049-21474 GCA_964530305.1 uncultured Leptospiraceae bacterium | reverse complement strand
GCGTGAAGTTCTCAAGTGCCCGGAGGGCTTCGCGCCCATTGGAGGCCAGCTTGAGTTCAAAGCCGTGCTCTTCGCTCAGTACGCGGCTGAGAATTCCGCGTATATCCTCATCGTCCTCCGCGGCCAGTATGCGTCCGCCGCTTATTGACGAGTCTACTTTTTCCTCGGCCGTCCCGCCGTCCGACTCGGGAACGTATTTTTCCAGCAACTCCTTTACGGCGGCGTGAAAATCGGGGTTGGGCGCCAGTTCCCTGGGCAGCACGACCGCGAAAGCTTGCTCGTCCGACGTCGCGCCGAAAAATATCAGGGGCGACGCGCTCAAGGCGGCGGGCAACGCTCCGGCATCAGGCGATTCGCCGTCGAGCACCACGACCGCGGGCGATTCCAGGCGCGCGAAATCCAGGAGTTCATGCATGCTTTCGCCGACGGATAGGCGGGCTTCCTTCTTGAGCATGTTTTCGATGATACGCGCGAAAGCCGGATCTCCGGTAAGCAGAAAAACGGGCGGCAGATTCACCGCGACGGAATCACGCTTTTCGTCCCACTCCCGCAGGGAGAACCAGAACTCCGTGCCCTTTTCCAGTTCGGTCTCGAAACCGATTTCGCCGCCCAGGCCCTGGATGATGTTTCGAGCAATGTTCAGGCCCAGGCCCGTGCCTTCGCGATTAGCCGCGGCCTGAGCGAATTTTCCGAAAATGCGCGGTTGAAAACTCTTCGGTATGCCGGGTCCGCGATCCCGAACCGAGACCCGAACTCGACCTTCTTCCAGGCGAGCGCCCACCAGCACGGTTTCGCCCCGGGGCGAAAAGCGGGCCGCGTTGGAAAGCAGGTTCGCGGCGACCTGCATGAGGCGATGGCGATCGGCGGGTACGGAAACCTCGGGTATTTCGCCGTCCAGCTTGAAGTCCACGCCGTACTTCCCCGCGTAAGCGCGATGTTCGGACAGGGCTTCGCGGAGGAAGTCCGGAATGGAAACCGCCTCGGTCTTCAAGCGCACGTTGCCGGTTTCCAATCGCTCAACGTCCAGGATGTCGTCGACGAGCAATCGCAGTCGTTCGCAATTCTTCTCGGCAATCTCCAGCAGGGAACGTGACTCCTCCGGCAACTCCGCGGGCAATGAATCCCGCAACATGTCCAGCGAACTGTAAATGGAGGTGAGGGGTGTCTTTAGTTCATGACCCACGGACGCGATGAATTCACTCTTCATGCGTTCCATGCGACCCCGTTCCACGGCATAGCGAATGGACTGAACCAGGACGCGGGGTTCGGCCTGACCCTTGACCAGATAATCCTGAGCACCCGACTGCACGGAACGAATGGCCGTGGTTTCGTCGTCCAGGCCGCTTTGAACGATAATGGGGGTTCCCCTGGCGGCGGAATGGACTCTTAGAAAAGTATCCAGGCCCTGGCTGTCGGGCAGGGACAGGTCCAACAGAATGATGTCGAAGTTCTCGTCGCGAATGATTCGCAGCGCCTCGGCCAGGCGCTCAACCCGCGTAAGCTTGAAGCGAATGCTCTCGGTTTCGCTCAGGTATTCGCTGAGCAGTTCCGCGTCCAGGAGATTGTCCTCCACCAGGAGGGCGTTGATGGTTTCCATCGCCTTGTCCCTCACGCCGGCGGCAGCCGGACGGTCTCCACCCAGAAATTTTCAATTCCGCGCACGACTCGAATGAAGTCGTCCATATCCACGGGTTTCTTAATATACGCGTTCGCGCCCAGGTTGTAGGCGTTTAGAAGGTCGTCTTCGTCCACGGAAGTCGTGAGAATCAGCACGGGAATTCTACGCAGCTCGTCGTCGGCCTTGATGACGGCCAGGACCTCGCGTCCGTCCTTGCGGGGCAGGTTCAGGTCCAGCAAGATAAGCTGCGGCCGCGGATCCTCACCGCGAAGAAAGGCCAGCGCCCGTTCTCCGTCCTCGGCGATGCTCACTTCGTATTCGCGTTCGGCTTCCG
Organism: uncultured Leptospiraceae bacterium; assembly: GCA_964530305.1. GTDB lineage: Bacteria > Spirochaetota > Leptospiria > Leptospirales > Leptonemataceae > CAZGYS01. The sequence continues at coordinate 19,522 of CAZGYS010000030.1, read as the reverse complement.
CGAAGGCCTCCCGGGCGAATTCGGCGTCGTCCGGATTGTCCTCCACAAGCAACACGCGGAATCTGGTCTTGTTTTCTTGCATGGAAACTCCGTCAGCTCTCGTTCGGACCGGGAATGGTAAAATAGAAAGTGGTGCCCCGGCCGACTTCCGACTCCATCCAGATGCGCCCATTGTGTCTTTCGATGATTTTCTTACAAATGGACAGGCCGATTCCCGTTCCCGGATATTCGGTTCTAGTATGCAGGCGTTGAAAAACAACAAAAATCCGTTCCGCGAAGCGCTCCTCGATCCCGATGCCGTTGTCGCTCACGGAAAAAATGGTTTCTTCCTCGTTTTGTTCCGCCCGAATCGTAATTTCCGGTTCGCCTACGCGAAACTTTACCGCGTTGCCGATGAGGTTCTGGAATACCTGGCCCAGCTGGGTCGCGTCGGCCTTGACCGGCGGGAGTTCACCCACGGAGACGCGCGCGTTGCTTTCCGTCAGGGCCGCTTCGAGGCCGGCCAGCACGTCTTGAATTACCCGGGACGTATCCGGGGGTTCGAAATCCTTACCATGGGTGCCGATGCGTGAATACTCGAGCAGGGCGCTGATCAAGTTTTGCATGTGCTTGGAACCGTTGATGGCCCGGTCGATGTAGCGCCGACCGTCGTCGTCCAGGGCGTCCTTCTTCTTGCGTTCCAGCAATTGCAGAAAGCTCACCACCGAGCGCAGGGGTTCTTGAAGATCGTGGGAGGCGATGTAGGCGAATTGGCGCAGTTCCGTATTGGTTTTTTCCAGTTCTTCCGTGTACAGTTCAACGGTCGCTTCCTCGCGCTTGCGCGCGCCGATGTCGCGAACCATGACCATGGCTTCCGTTTCGCTGCTGCGAAGCACCCGAGCCTCGTAATAGTTTACCGCGTGCATGTGGATTTCGGGATTACCGGGAAGTTCGAATTCCACGATGAGCGACTTGCCCGTTTCCAGGACGCGGCGAATTGAATTCATGATCTGCTTCGCCGGCGGGTCCGGAAGAATTTCGTCGACGCGTTTTCCCATGAATTGCTCGGGCGGCACGCGGGGATTGAGTTCGCGGGAAGCGCGAAAGTCAACGTAGCGATATTCGCTGTTGATGGTGAAGATCATGTCCGGAATGGCGTTGAGAATTTCCCGATTGCGATTCTCGATTTTATCCAGTTCGCGGCGAATCGCCTTGCGGGCCTCGATTTCCGCCGTAAGTTTACTTACCATTTCGTGCTCGTGACGAAACGAACGAATGTATTCCAGCCCCAGGCCCAGCAGGGGCACGGCGTAGGCCGTTATTTTCAGGAACAGGGCGCTGTTGAAATGATTGTCGAACAGCGCGCGCGAACCGAAGGTCATGTGCATTTGAACGGCGGCCGCGGGGACCATGCTGATGATCAACGCATGGGCGAAGATGCCCGGGTGACGGCGATAGAACATGGGTAGGAAAACCAGGCCGGCAAGAAGGAAT
>CAZGYS010000030.1:14336-18039 GCA_964530305.1 uncultured Leptospiraceae bacterium | reverse complement strand
AAAGCCAGGGGAACCAGATCATAGGGTCGAACAATAAAGCCCAGCCAGGGCGATTCGCCGTACTGCGAAGGCGGCAGGTGGCGACTCAACATGGCCGATTGAATAATGGAATACGCGGCGGCGGCGAAAAGCACAATCAAAAGCAACGCCGAACGCGGTGCCGTCGTGAGGCTCGCGGTGCGCCTATTTAGAAAAAGGCTGACGGCGGCGATGATGATGAGTCCGTGAAAGGAACGCTTGAGGGCCCAGGTGATGGGAAGGAAATCGCGATTGTTCCCGAAGCTGTTTACCAGCCGGTCGGCCGCCAGAATTTCGAACGCGTCCAGGCAGCCCGCGCAGAACAGGGCGATGCCGATCACCAGGATCTTATGGTCTCGCTGCACGCTGTAGTGCATGAACGCCAGGAAGAGGGTAAACAACGCCGCGCAGAAGGCCGTCCACTCCAGGATCGTATGGTTGAAGGCCACGGCGATGAACGCGTAGTAATAATTTACGAACTCCACCGGCTGAATTCGCTCCGGGCGCGACCAGTCGAGACCCGGCACGGGCGTCCCCAGGTCCATGGCCGTAAGAAACCAGAGGAGAAAGGGAAGCGCCGAAACGGCGATGATTACCCACACCAGGGTGCGCGGCAGGCGCGTAAGACGATGGGAACTTTCCGCGAAGTGGTTCACTTGCGTGCGCCGTTTTGCATCATGCGGGCGATTTCCGCGGCGCGCATGGGTTTTCCGAAATAATAGCCCTGGATCATATCGCATTCTTGTTCGCGGAGGAAGTCCAACTGCTCCTGCTCCTCCACGCCCTCGGCGATGATGCGGAGTTTCAGTCCGCGCGCCATGGTTATGATGGCGCGGGTAATCTCCGTGCTCTCCGCGTCCCGGGGAATGTCCCGAACGAAGGAACGATCAATCTTGAGGTTATGAAACGGCAATTGCTTCAAGTAGGCCAGGGAGGAATGACCGGTGCCGAAATCATCCAGCGAAATGCGAATGCCCAGCTCGGCGAAGCGCGTCAGAACATCCGACGTATAGTCCACGTCCTTCATGGAACTGCCCTCGGTGATCTCGAAGGTCAGGTACTCCGGATCCATGCCGCTGTCCTCCAGGGCCTTTCGCGTAAGCTCCAGCAGGTTGGGGTCCAGGAATTGCCGCGGCGAAAGGTTCACCGAAATATAAAGGGGAGCATAACCCGCGCGTTGCCAGGCCCGGTTCTGGGCGCACGCGGTTCGCAGAACCCATTCGCCGATGCTGGTGATCATGCCCGTCTCTTCGGCGATGGGAATGAACTGAACGGGAGAGATTTCGCCCAGCTCGGGATGGAACCAGCGAATCAGGACTTCTACGCCCTTGAGGGTTTCTTCTTTGGCGTCCACGATGGGCTGGTAGCGCAGCTCGAAGTCCATGCGTTGGAGGGCCGTGCGCAGGGAGGCCTCCATGTTGACCTTGACGCGCGATTGCATGCCCATTTCGCCGTGGAAGATTTCGTATCCCCCTTCCTTCCATTCGCGGGCATGGTTCATGGCGATTTCCGCGTCCCGCAGCAGCTCTTCCGGCTTTTCAAAGCCCTCGGTATTAAAGGCGATGCCGATGGCGGCGCTCAGGTGAATGTCCCGTCTTTCGATTCGGTACTGCGTGGACAGAGCGTCCGAAATATTCCGGGCGACGGCCTCGGCTTCGGCCTGGTCGTTCAGGTTTTCAAGGATGAGCGCGAACTCGTCCCCGCTGAGGCGCGCCAGGGTATCCCCCCGTCGCAATTGCTTTTCCATGCTCAGCGCGACCATTTTCAAGAGCAGGTCTCCGGTTTCATATCCGAACGTGTCGTTGATGGACTTGAAGCGAATCAAGTCCACGGATACCACCGCCCAGAGCGCGTCCGGTTTGTTGCGCGTGCGCTCCACCGTGCGGGTCAGGCGATCCGTGAACAACGCGCGATTGGGCAGGCCCGTCAGGCGATCGTAGAGCGTATTGCCCTCCAGCCGCGCGGCGTCCATTTTCGTATCGGTTATGTCGGTGAGGGAACCGGCCAATCGCAGGGCGTTGCCCTCTTCGTCCCGGGAGGCCAGGCCTCGGCAAAGAACCCAGATGTATTTACCGTTTTCATGGCGGAGGCGATGCTCATTGCGCAATACGTCCGATTTGCCGCGCAGATGAGTTTGAAGATCCGATTCCAGTTTTTCCCGGTCTTCCTCATGCACTCGTTGCAGCCAGGTTTCACTGGTTTCGGGTTCCGGGGTTTCCAGGCCTATGATTTCGCGCCAGCGGGCGGAGTAGTACACGCGACCGCTGGTTTGATCCCAGTCCCAGAGTCCGTCCTTGCCGGCACGGTGGACCAGCTCGAAGCGTTCGCGGCTTTCGCGCAGGGCCTCCAGGCGTTTGGCGTCCGTCGTTACGTCCCGCATGATTTCCAGGCCGCCGTAGACTTCATTGTGATCCGTCGTCAGGGGAATGATTTGAACGCGAAACACTCGCTCCCGGGCGCGCCATTCGAATTCGCCGCCGGAGCCGAACAAGGCGGCGCGATAATAAGGCGCCAGTAAATCGCATAGATTCGCCGGGCGAGTTTCGCGAAACCGTCGACCGGCGATGCCCGCTTCGCTCTCGTCCACGCCGGGCAGCAGGGATTCCGGATCCCGCACATTGGCGATGCGATAGTTCAGATCTCGATCGAAGAGAAAAATAGAGCCGGGCAAATTACGAACCAGGTCGCGATGGTATTCCAGCGCCCGTTCCAGTTGTTCATCCATGCCCGGGCGAGCCGCGGTTTCGCTTTGGAGTTTCATTTGCAGCCCGGCCAGACGCTCTCCTCGTTCGTGCCAGGCGCCGTCGTCCAGACGCGTCTCTTCCACTTCGCGGTACTTGAGTTCGTCCTTGATGAGATTGCCCCGGTTCAGGTTCAGGAAACGTTGTTCCGCGATGAGCAGACGCACTCCCAGCAGTTGGAAATCCACGGGCTTGGTGAGGTAGTCGTCGGCGCCCGCGGCGATGGCTTCGCGCATCTGCGTGTCCCCTTCCTCGGCGCTGATCATGATGATGTGCGTGCCCGGCCCGCGGCCGTGGGAACGTATTTTACGACAAAAACTGGGGCCGTCCATGCCCGGGAGGTTCCAGTCCGTGATTACCAGGGAATACGCCGTCCGTTGAAAAGCGGTATATCCGTCCTCGGCGTTTTCATGGCAGTCGGGCTGATAGCCCTGGGTGCGGAAATATTGGCGCAGGAGCGCCAGCGTCGATTCATCATCTTCTATGATTAAGACCTTCATGGGTTAATCGATTTTATTCCGCGGTTTCATCAATTTCGCCGTGCGAAACTCGATACGGAAAGTCCAGTACCCGTCCGGCCTTGCATTGCGAAAGTTTAATAAATTTAACGAACAATGATGTTTGTTCGCTTCCATCCAAGCAATTGCTTTTTTCACGGAGCCGGTTAAGATCCAGTTAGTCGCGGAGGGACGATCGCCCGGAAATCCGTCGTGGGTTACGGAAATCGACGTCAGAGGACCCGAATAACGACGGCGGTGATGTCGTCCTCCTGATAACCGTCGCTGTATTCCAGGACCTTTTCGTGCAACATGCGCACGATCCGCGTGGAGTCCAGGTTGCGATTCTCGCGGACGATGTCCAGGGCTCTTTCGATACCGAAAGTCTCGGTGCTTTCATCGGCGCCGGCCGGGACCGCTTCGCTCACGCCGTCCGTGAGCAGCAGA
>CAZGYS010000030.1:11100-14303 GCA_964530305.1 uncultured Leptospiraceae bacterium | reverse complement strand
GGCGCGTGAATCGGGGTAGTCGGAGTCCTCATAAACTCCCAGGGGCAAGCCGGTACTGGATAGTTCATGTTTGATGGCCCCGTCGGGACCCAGGACGAAACCCTGGTGATGGCCCGCGCTGGAATACACGAGCGAAGAGCGAACGGGATCCAGTATGCCCAGCATCAGGGTGACGAAGCGAATGCCGTCTTCGATGTCCTCGCACAGGACTTGATTGGTATTGGCCAGGATTTCGCCCGCGCTGGTCATGTTGCGGCAAAACGCGCGAATATAGGCTCGCGTAGCGGCCATGAGCATGGCCGGCCCGAAGCCGTGACCGGTTACGTCCCCGACGACGATGGCGGTGGATTGATCCGGCAGACGAATAAAATCAAAGTAATCGCCCCCGGTGGCTTCCGCCGGAAAGCTCATGCCGCCGATGTCGAATTTCTCGGTCTGGAAGGGCGTGCGGGGAAAGAGTCCCTGCTGAATAATATGGGCCACGCGAATTTGCTCTTCGCGCTCCAGCAGGCGATGGCGAATTTCGCGCTGCTCCTTGCAGCGGTCATACTCCCGGATTTCACGTTCAATGGCGGGAAGCAGCCGGGCCAGATTGCCCTTCATGATGTAGTCGTTGGCGCCGGCCCGCATGGCCTCCACGGCAATGTCTTCGCCGATGGCGCCGGAAAGGACGATGAACGGCATGTCTCCATCGTGCAGGCGCACCAGGTGCAAGGCTTCCAGGCCGCTGAAGCCGGGCATGGAATAATCCGATACGACGATATCCCATGACTCTTCCCGCAGAGCCGCCGACAATTCCTGCTCTCCGGCAACGCGACGATAGTGGGGCCGGCTGCCGTTGCTTCGGAGGGAGTGAATCAAAAGTTCGGTATCGTCCTCGGAGTCTTCCACAACGAGTACGTTTATCCGTCTATCCATCTTAATTCCGCGCCGGTCGAGAGCAGCAATTCTGGGAATCTTATCAATGATGTATAGTTATTTTTCGATAGTACTATGAAATTTTGCCGGCTTTACATTCTGTATTTCTTAAATGTATAAAATGCATACTCCCCAGGTAATACATGCGCTGAAGCGTGCCTGGACACCGGCGAATTCAATCGAATCCGTGAATATTTTTCATTGAACCGCGGGCATCGCCCGGGCGATTTGACCTGACGGTGCCCGCGCCGGGTCGGAATTATGAGTAAAAACCTTATCTTGCTCGTGGAAGACAATCCCGACGATATTGAGCTGACCCGGAGGGCCTTTCGCGAGACCTATCCCGATGACCAGGTGGTCAACGTGCGGGACGGGGCCGACGCCCTGGATTTTCTTTTTCAGAAAGGCAAGCACGCCGACCGCGAAGGGAAGGCCCATCCCAGCCTGATTCTGCTCGATTTGAAACTACCCAAGATCGACGGCCTGGAAGTGCTCCGTCGAATTCGCGCGGCGGAGACCACCCGACTATTGCCGGTGGTGGTGCTCACCTCGTCCAATGAAGAGCGAGACATTCGAGAAAGCTATGAGCTCGGCGCCAATTCCTACATTCGCAAACCCGTGGACTTCGGGGAGTTCAGTGAAGTGGTTCGCCGTCTGGGCAACTACTGGCTGGTCTTGAATGAATCGCCCCATTAAGTTTACTCAATCTTCGGGAAGTTTAGTCAACCGCCACGCATGTCGGCGCCGGACCCTTGCGGTTTGGAACGGGGCGGCGGGCCCCCATTCTACTTGACACCAGGCCGGGCCTCAAAATACTTCCCTTTCAACTTTATCAGCGCCCTTAGCTCAGCTGGATAGAGTGTTTGACTACGAATCAAAAGGTCGGAGGTTCGAATCCTCCAGGGCGCGTGCTTTTTTTAGCCGCCGCAACTCGCACTCCGTGCTTTTGCGGCGTAGGCTGGTTTGGCCACTGCAACTCGGGCTTCGCCCTTTCGTACCGTAGGTGCAGTTAGCCGTAGCAACGCGCATTTTCACTCGTAGGCCATATGGAACTAAAGATACGTGAGAAGGGTCCCATTCGAATCGTGGAAGTCGAGGGGCACCTGGATCTCTATGATACGCCCAAGCTCAAGGCCGAGATGCAGAATCTCCTCGATGAAGGGCATACGCGCATTGTCATGAATCTGGGCGGGGTGAATTTCATTGATTCATCGGGTCTGGGCGCGCTGATGTCCATCCGTGAGGATCTGGTGGGCGCGGGCGGTAATCTGGTGATTTCGAATTTGAGCCCCCTGGCGGCGGATCTGGTCCGAAACAATCTGGGGGAAGTCGTGGCGATTTTCGACGCCGAGGCGGAAGCCCTCACTTTCTTCGACGATTGAAGCTTATGCCGGCGGCGCCGCGCGATTCTCTCTACACTGATGGTTCTCTATCTCTAGTATAGACTAGAGCTCTCTAAAGAGTCGGTTCAGGCATCGTAGTCTCGACCATCATCACACGAAGCCCTTAATTCATCGTACGTAAAAATTCCCAGATCATGGCCGTCGGACCAGTTCAACTGAACCGCGTACCGGCCCACTTTCTTCCAGGAAACCAGGCGGATGTCCTGAATCCCGCCCGTCGTTCGATGTGAATCATCCACCCCGTGTCCGCCCCGGCATTGCGCGCAGGGGCAGCGCTTGCGCAGCATCAGCAGGTTAAAGCGACATTCCTTGCCGTCCTTCCACTGGATTGCCAGTTCGGTCTCCGTATAAGATATCTGATCGGGTATGGTATCGAGCATGAATCGAACGCTGTCATTTTTGTTGACGGTAGAGCAAGGCCGTTTTTCAATCAGGGCCGGAATTCTATCCCCCCATCGCCTATGAAACAACGCCTGGTCATTCTAAACCCCACCAGCCGCAACGGTAAATCCGAGCGGGTGTTCGATAAAATGTATCCGGACCTGAAAGCCAGGCTGGGTAAAATCGAGGTCTATCACACGACCGGTCCGCTGGATGCAACCGCTCGCGTGCGGGCCGCCCTTAAGAATAGGGAAGCCGGCCAGATTCTCGTCGCCGGAGGCGATGGGACCGTGAACGAATGCGTGAACGGTTATTTCGAGGACGGCAAGGTGCTGTCCAGCAAGGTCCCGCTGGGCGTCATCAATATCGGTACCGGCGGCGATTTCTACAAAACCATCCGGGACCTGAGCGCCCTCTACGACGTCTCCATCAAGGAAAACCAGTATCGCCTGGTGGATTGCGGGCGCGTGACCGCGGGGGATTACGAACACTACTTCGCCA
>CAZGYS010000030.1:0-11090 GCA_964530305.1 uncultured Leptospiraceae bacterium | reverse complement strand
TTTCCGGTTCCGCCATCGAGAGCCTCAAGAGTTCCTCCTTTCAGTGGGGCTCTCCCGCTTATTTTTATCATTCGCTCAAGGGTCTGGCGCTCTACAAGCCGGTTCGCGTTCAGATCAGCATCAAGGATACGGACGGTGAATGGCGCGAAGTCTCCGAGGACCTGGTGAACTTCTTCGTTTGCAACGCTCGCTTCAGCGGCGGCGGCATGGCCTGGGCGCCGCGAGCCGTGCTGGACGACGGCGCCTTCGACCTGGTTTTGATCGGCGGCGTCAGCAAGCTCAAGATGATCACGGACAGCTCCAAGGTTTACGGCGGTCGCATTTCGGAATTTCCCGGCGTGCGGGAATACCGTGCCTCCGAGGTCATCGTGCGTTCCGAGCAGGCCTTCAGCGGGGAAATCGACGGCGAATTGTTCAAGCCCGCCCATGCCGACGGCGTCTGTGAAGCTCGCTATGAGGTTCTGCCCGGCAAACTGCCCCTGATTTTGTGAACAAATGCCCGGACGACGGGGTCTTATGAAACGGTCGATACCATAAAGAGGAATAGTTCCCATGTATAATGTTCTCAGACACAATTTTCAAATGAAGAAATTTCCCTGCGCGGCAATCCTCGGATTGTTGCTGGCTTTTACGACCGCGGCACCCCTGTCCGCGAAAACCGTCACGTTGCCCGGTCTGCCCGGTTCCGTGAGTGAATTCATCAAGATGCGCAACCAGATGGCCAAAACGCCCGAAGGCGGAGCGGCTCTGTTCGTTTCGGCCATGATCGCCTATTCGAAAGATCGAGATCTGGGCATGAAGCTTTTTACCATCGCCCTGGATCGACGCAACGTGATCAAAAGTCGCCGCGGCGTATACAAGGGCTATCGCCCCGCGGGCCATTTCATGTATTTCATCAAGCGCCTGAACAGCCGTAAATACCTGGCATCTTGTTACATTCTGGGAACGTCGCCTTCCAATGGCTACGCCCTGCCGAGTTCCTACAAACTTGAAATTACCCGCAATCGCTACAGCAAGGGCAGCGACGGTTCCATCAAGGTCTTCGTCAAATGCTCCGGCGCGGACAGCCCTCGTCCCCTGCGCATGAAAAAGAACAATCGCGGCATCTGGAAAGTTAAGAGCGCCTCTTCGCTCTTCGTCGGCATTCGTAAGCCGGCCAGCACCACCGACGATGATCTTTGATTCGCGGTGCGCGCGAATCAATTGCTCTAAACAAAAAGACGGAAAGGATTATTCCATGATTTCAAAACGTTCCATTTCGGTCGCGGCGGCGACCCTGGCTTGCCTTGCGCTGGCGGCCTGCAAGGCATCCGGCGAAGATCCCCAGGGCGCGGTGATCACGGCCCTCAAGGGCGATGTATCGGTTACCACTTCGAAAGGTGAAAAACGAAAGTTAAGCTCCGCCGGCCTCTACAGTAAGGATGCCCTGCTCTTGACCGGGTATTCCATGACTACCGGTAAGGACGCGCGCGTGGACCTGCGCTTTACGAGCGGCATTCAGATGCGCGTGGGGCCGTCCACCAGCATCAAGATCGGCGCGGCGCGAATTCTCACGGGGGAGAACTTCTCCCAGGTCATGGTCAACCTGAACAAAGGTAAACTCTACAGCCGCGTGGACAAACTGGCGAAGGGTTCGCGGCTGACGGTGGTCACGCCTACGGCGATCGCCTCCGTGCGCGGCACCGACTTTCTGGTCATAGAGGAAAACGGCAAGAGCACCACCATGGTCAACGGCGGCGCCGTGTCCGTGAGCGATGAGAAAGTTAACGGTTCGAAAATCGTCGAGCCCGGCAAGAAAGGCGTCGTAGCGCCCAGCGGCGATATCGTCGTGGCCGACCTGACCGACGATGATCGCAAGGAGTTGAACGACTTCGGCGGCGACATCGCCCCCATCAGCGAGCAGGGTCGCGCCCAGATTCAGAACATCATGCAGACCTTCCAGGAGCAGAAGCAGCTCATCAAGCAGGCCCTGGAGGAACAAAAACGCATAAACGAGGACATTCTGCAACAGCAGAAAGACAAGAACAAGGGTACCATCGAGGAGCAACGCGAAAGGGACCGAGAGCTCCTGCGTAAGCAAATCGAAAAGGACCGCCAAAACTACGACAAAGTCATAAGCGATACCCGCCGCGCGGCCGACGAAATCAAAAGCAAGGCCGATTCCGAGAAGGGTAATATTCGCTCCGGCGGTAAAACCCAGGCGGACAAAATCAAAAGCAACACCCAGGCCGACGATATCAAGAACAAGACCAAAAACAAAGGCCTCGACGATACGCGAAAGCAACTGGATAAGTTTAAGAAGTTACAATAAAAACTTTTGGGGGAGAGACCTGCCTCTCCCCCAAACCCCCACTCCGCCAGGGGTTGCGAATCCCCTGGGACCCCTAGACGCTGCGTTTTCTTGATTCCGCTATCTTGTTCACGCTGGTTGCGGCGTTCGCGTCACTTTGTGTTTTCCTGTTTGTCAAGTAATTTTTACGCCGCGCGTGTATGACTATCGTCCTGCTCCTTTCCCCTCTTTTCATTTACGTTCAACTGAATCTGAAGCGCCAGGGAATTTCCCTCGCGCACGCGTAACGGCCGCGTTTGTTCATTTTTTTTCGCGGCGAAGCGTGTTTTTAAAACCGGTAATAATATCAAATTTCGTCACAGGCATCTGATATTCTCTCATCAAGACATTGGAGCGATGCTCCGGAAAATGATGATGAGAGGTAATTTAAGATGAGCGAAATCGACGTAGTTTTTTCTTTCGACACCACCGGCAGTATGTATCCCTGCTTGAGCCAGGTGCGCAAAAATATTCAGTCTACCGTGAAGAGGCTTTTTCGTGATCTGCCGGGCATTCGCATCGGTATCATCGCCCATGGCGACTACTGCGACGCGGGCAATCCCTATGTGATTACGACCCATGATCTCTCCGCGAAACAGGACTCCATCTGCAAGTTCGTTAAGAAAGTTAAGCCGACTTACGGCGGCGATGCGCCTGAATGTTACGAGCTGGCCCTGCACGAAGCGCGTTCCTTCTCCTGGCGTAAGAACGCCGCGAAGGCCCTGGTCCTCATCGGCGATGCGACTCCTCACGGCCCGTCCTATCCGCAAAATACGAAGAAGCTTGATTGGCGTAAGGAGCTCAAGGCGCTCTTCAAGGCCGATATCAACGTCTACGGCGTTCAGTGTCTGAATCGAAAGTACTCTACGTATTTCTATGAGGAACTCGCGGAGAAAAGCGGCGGTTTTCATCTGACGCTGGATCAGTTCGCCTATATCACCGACATGGCTCACGCTATTTGCTACAAGCAGGCGGGCGAAGTGCCCTTGAAACAATTCGAGAACGAGATCGTGGAAAAAGGTCGCATGAATCGAAACATGGACCGGGTCTTTAATAAGTTGCTGGGGCGCGAAACGTCGGTTTCGCGTTTCGAATCCGGAGATCTGCGTGTCGTTTCCCCGGGGCGATTTCAGGTGCTTGAGGTGGAGAAGGACCAGTCCATTCGTGAATTCGTCGAGGAAAACGGCCTGACTTTCAAGGCCGGTCGGGGCTTCTATGAGTTTACGAAGACGGTCAAAATTCAGGGTTACAAGGAAATCGTGCTCATGGAGACGGCCTCCGGCGATTTGTTCAGCGGCGATGAAGCCCGCGATATTCTGGACTTACCCATCGGCCGGGATACGTCCGCGAAACCGCCCCGGGACGGCAAATACGTCGGCTTCGTTCAGTCCACCAGCTACAATCGCAAGCTGTTGGCGGGCACTCGCTTCCTCTATGAAGTGGACGACTGGGATAGCGACGAACTGGCGGCCTAACGGGCATACTCTGCTTTCGTCGCGTTCACAAGCGGGACGCGGCGAAAGGGCACCCAGTCCTTGAGTACGCGCACGCGTAGTTCGCGCCTATTGGGGGAAGCCTGGTTCTCCGCCAGGTAAACGAATTCTCCGCGGTCCGAGACGGGGCCGCCGGGCGTGGCGACGGCGTGGGCGGGGAGTTGCTTTGCTGGTTTGATTTTTTTCGCCGCGGCGACGGGCACCAGGAAGGCGCGGCCGCCCGATGCCAGATAGACGCCGTCGGAATTTTTATTCCAGAGAAAGCGATAGCGCTTCGGCATCGCGTCCGCGCGGGGCACGATATCCAGGTCCGTTACGTCATCGGGCCACTGGATGGCCTTGCTGCGTAGATGCGCTCCGGTTTCCGCGTCGAAGAAAGCCATGAAATGCCGGAAGTGCAGCTGAGCGATGCCCGCCTTCTTCGAAAAACCGATTGTATATAGAACGCCGATGAGCCGCCCGTCGGGCGAAGGCGTCGCGCCGCGCCCGAACACGCCCTCGGCCATGCGAGGCCCGACCATTTCGCGCTTAACATCCATGGGCACGTCCAGCTCCATGAGGCGACCGCTCTCGAAATTGTACAGCACCGGCCGCTGATTCTGCATGGCGATGAGTCGCTTGCGTTTTTCCAGCCAGTAGACGGGCGAATACATGATGCTTCCGCCGGGGCTCGCCGTTTCCTTCCAGGCGCCGATTTTTTCGCGGCCCGAGCGCCCAATGGTCCCGGGAGACGCGGGGCGGGGCACGCGATACAGCACCACGTTCCACTCTCGGGCACTGGTTGCGTTGAAATGAGGCTCCTCCGGTCGCGAAGTCACATAGCGCGATTCGATCAGCAGTAGCTTTTGGCCGTCTTCGCTCCAGGCGGCGTTCACGTCCCGGACGACCTCGTGCCGGGGCGATAGGGTCGAGCAGCCCAGTACAAAGAAAAAGACGACGCAGCCGACCGGAATCAGAATTGTAAGCATATGCAACCAGCGCATGGCCGATTATAATCCCGGTCATCTTCGCCGCCGGCAAAATTTTGTTTTCAATGCCGGCGGAGAAACGTCCCCTGACCCCATGAGTGATATGACCCAGCCCTATGAACCCCCGAAGACCGCCGAGGACCCCTACGGCGGTGGTGGTAATCTTACAAAGGGCGGCAAGGTTCCTAAACTGGAATTCTGGCGCGCCTTTTCCTTTGTTACGGAGCATCGCAAGTGGATGCAAAATATTCTACTGGCCACCGTGATTCAGCAAGTGCCCATCGTGGGCGGGCTGGTGTTCTATGGGTATCTCTATGACATGGTGAAGGGAATGCACAATGGCCCCGATCCGGAGAAGAAAGAACCCTATCTTGAATTCAAACTGGATCATTTCGCGGACCTGCTTTCGAAAGGCGTGGCGCCCTTCGTGGCTATGCTCATCGCCACCCTGGGCATGCTGTTCATGATGTTCTTTTTTGCTCTGATCATTTCCATCCCTATCGCCATTGTCGTCGCGCTGGTCGCCTTCGGCATCGCGCAGGCCACCGGGGAAGACGTGAGCAAGGTGATGGAAGCAGCAGCGCCCGTGGCCGGTATGGTTTCCATTTTTCTGAGCTTGCCGCTGGTGGGGCTTTTTACCCGTCCCATGATTATGCGCGCGGGTCTGACCCAGAAAATCGGCGAAGCCTTCAAGTTCGGTTTCGTAATGGACTTCGTCAAGCGCACCTGGAAGGAGCAATTAAAGGCGGCCTTCTTCATGGTGTTTATGGGGCCGCTGGTGCTCGTGCTGGGCATGCTGCTCTGCTTCGTGGGTATGTATCCGGCCGTGACCTGGACCTGGTATGCCTACGCCCATTTTGATTATCAAATCTACGAGATCTATCTGGCGCGCGGTGGAGAGCCCGTGCCCTTCGCGGCTTAACCGGAAGGAAAGAACACGGAGAAGCACATGGCCGATCAGGAACAACCTTATCGGACTCCGGGGGCCGACATGACGCCTTCGCCGGAGCAGCCCCTTCGCCGATATGCGGTCGGCGAGGCGGCGAAACTGGAATATCTAAAGTGCTTTACCTTCATGCGTGCGCATTCGCGCTGGAAGGACAACCTGCTCATGGCCACAATGATGGGCCTCATTATCGGCCCGGGGCAAATGGCCGTGCAGGGGCATCTATTCGAAATAATTCGCGGTCTGCGTCGAGCGCCGGATCCCGAGACCGGAGATCACTATCCGCCGTTGAAGCTGGACCGGTTCAGTGATATAATGAGCGCGGGCATGGCTCCGTTTTTCGTTAACCTGCTGAACATGGTGCTGGGTTACATCGGCATGGTGGTTTTCGCGTTCATATTCGCCGTGCCCATGATTTTAATTTTGTTCGGCGTGCTTGAGGGCTATACTTACCTTTTTGATTCGCCGCCGAGTATAGGTTTGGATATCCAGGCCCGGGTCATTGCCGTTCTGGCTATGTTTCTAGGAGCCGTCGCCGCCGGCATGTTCGCGCGGCCCCTGCATCTTCGCGCCGGCTTGACGGGTTCCTTCGCGAACGCTTATAGTCTAAGGTTCATGTGGAGTTTTGTGCGTCTGACCTGGAAGGAGCAACTCAAGGCGGGCCTCTTCATAACCATTGTGGTTCCATTGCTGATCGTGGTGAGCCTGTTGCCGTGCATTGTCCCGGTGTATCTTACGCTGGCCTGGACCGGGTATGCCATGGCGTACATGGATTATCAATTGTACGAGATCTATCTGGCGCGCGGCGGCGAGCCGATTCCCGAGCAGTCCTGACCGAACCCGTCACCGTGAGGGCGCGGCGAATCATGGCATTTCCGCGACGACTTAGCTTCCTTGTGTAGACCAGACGAATCCGGTCACCAGCAGGAGTGTGGTAAGGATAATCATGTCCATTTTGTGCCTCTCCCTTTCCATATGAATCAGGAACGGGATTGGCTCATTTTTTTCTTCTTTTTCGTTGACTGACATGTCAATCAACGAATTTCTGGTGGGAGAGGGCCGAAATCATGTTCGGCTGTCGGAGTTCCGACAAAGTCTCATGGCTGAAACACAGGCAAAGAAGGAAACGGGTAAGAAAATGGCCTCCAAAGCGGGATCGAAGGCGAGCGGAAAAAGTGCCGCCGGAAAGAACGCCGGTTCAAAAGGCGCGGCGTCGAAGGGGGCCGCCGCCAAGAAAGGCGCCCGTCCGGGGAATTTGCGCTCTCGTCAGAAGGAACAGCGGGAGGCGGATATCCTGCAGGCGGCCATTCGCGTGATGGCTCATCGCGGTTATCACCAGACCCGTATTTCGGACATCGCTCAGGAAGCCGGCGTAGCCTACGGCCTGGTCTATCATTACTTCGGTTCCAAGGAAAAGATCCTGGGGGCCATCCTGGATACCATCTGGGAACGCTTCGGGGCGCGTATCGAGCGGATTCGCTCGGGCGACGCGGCCACGGTGGATAAACTCTCCGACATCTCGGACTACATGCTGGATACGGCCATTGCGCGGCCGGACATTATTCAATTGCTCGTGCGCGAAGTCGTGCACGCCAATCACCTGGACAATGTCACCGAACTCAAGGTCGTGCGCCACATCATCGGCATGATTGAGTCGGTCTTTAACGACGGTATCGGCCGCGGTGAACTTTCGCCCAATGCCGACGCCCGCATGCTGGCCCTCACGTTTTTCGGTTCCGTGGAAATGATGCTCACCGCGCTTTCCCAGGGACTGTATGATTCCGAATCCACCATGGATTCCAGGAAAATTCGCCACGTGAAAAAGAAGATGCGCATCTTCATTCGCGGCGGAAGCTTCGGGAGAATATGAAATGAACTTTGAATTACCGGAAGAGGTCATCGAGTTTCGCGACGCAGTGCGCGATTTCGCCGCGGAGCACGTGCGGCCTTCCGCCGAAGAGCGGGACATCAGCGAAACCTGGGATCCCGAGATCTGGCGCAAGATGGGCGAAATGGGTTTGCTGGGTCTGTGCTTCCCCGAGGAATACGGCGGGCAGGGGGCTTCGTGCCTGGCCACCACCGTGGCCACCGAGGCTTTCGCCGAAGGTTCCTCCGACGGCGGACTGACGCTGGCCTGGGGCGCGCACACCATCATCGGCTCCATGCCCATCGCCCTGTGCGGAAGCGAAGAGCAAAAGAAAAAGTATCTACCGAAATTGGCCACCGGCGAATGGACGGCCGGCCTGGGACTTACCGAACCCGGCTCCGGCAGCGATGCCGCGGGCTCCATGGAAACGCGCGCGGAGAAAAAAGGAGACCGCTACATTTTGAACGGGGGCAAGATGTTCATCACGAACGGCCCCATCGGCGACGTCTTCACGGTCATGGCCGTCACCAATAAACGCAAGGGCGCCATGGGTATTTCCTGCTTCATCGTGGAGAAGGACTTCAAGGGTTTCTCCGTGGGAAACAAGTTGCGCAAGATGGGCATGCGCACGAGTACTACGAGCGAACTCATCTTCGAGGACATGGAAGTGCCCGAGGAAAACATGATCCAGAAGGAGAACCTGGGCTTTCTGCGCGTAGGTCGCGCCACCCTGGAATGGGAGCGTACGGTCCTTGTGGCCAGCGGCGTGGGATCCTTGCAATTCATGCTGGATGAAGCGGTCCGCTACGCGAAGAATCGTCGTCAGTTCAAGGAACCCATCATTCGCTTTCAGGCGATTCAGGACAAGATTGCCCGCTGTCGCATGAAGCTGGACGCCGCGCGCCTGCTGCTTTACCGAAGCGCCATGAAAAAAGACCAGGGCATCGCCGTGCCCATCGAGTCCTCGGTGGCCAAGCTCTATACCACCGAAGCGCTCATTGAGATGAGCTACGAAATGGGCCAGGTGCACGGGGGCTACGGCTTCATTCACGAGTATCCCGTGGAGCGTGCCTATCGCGATGCGCGCCTGGGAACGCTGGGCGCCGGGACTTCCGAGGTCATGCGCTCGATCATCGCCGCGAACATGTAAGATGGAAGGCGGCGGCCTGTCCCAGACGCTGCGGGGAGCGCTGGCCCATGGTTTGAAGGGCCGGCGACCGGTGCGTCGCAGTGCGCGCCTGCACTTTCGCGCTTCCGACGGCGAAATCTGCCAGGTCTGGTGGCAGGCGAAATCGCCCGCGCGCTTTCCCCACGAAGATCGGCGCCTGATCGTTTTTCTGCCCGGCGGCATGGCCCTGGGCGACGGCTTCTACATCGAACAATTCCTCAATTCGGGCGCGCTGGACGGTCTTGATTGGTGCGCCTTTCATAATCCGGGCATCGCCAATCGCCTCAAAAATCATAAACTGGCCGGCTTCGCCGATCCGCGTTATCTGCTGGAGTTTCTGCGCTGGTTGGACAAGCAGGGACGGCGGGTCATCCTCATCGGTTTCTCGGCCGGCTCGGTTTTGACCTTGAAGACCGTCGCGCGGCTGGAGGCGCAAGGCGATTGGCCGGTTGCGGCGGCCGTGGCCGTGCACGGCCCCGATGAAATTTCCCATGTCTTCGAAAAGTTGTACAGTGAAAAGGGTTCGCGCCTGGATATTCCCTTTGCCCTGTGGCTGTGGCACGTGTATCGCAAGAGCGGCAGCGCGCGTTTTCTCTCGGCCAGCGCCGGTTCCATGAAGTTTCCCTGGCTGCGCGGCTGGCCCTGGATGAAGGAGCTCACGGAGGCGTCCTTGAATATGAGCTTCGCGCGGGCCGAGGAAAAATATCTATCCTGTTCCCGGGAAATCGCCCAACCCCTGAAGACGCCCGTGCTGCGAATCCTGGCCCGTAATGATCCCATCGTGCCCTTTGAGTCCGTCGATCAAGAAAAGTTTAAGAATCTGCGGGACGTGTGGGTTATGCCCGGGGGTGGGCATTGCGCCCTGTTTAATGTTTATCCGGACATGGGGCGACGCATTCGTGCCTGGTTGGACGAGCACGCCTCCGTCCCGCTTTGAGTCCGGGCTTAGCTTTCGCCGCGAAATTGCTCCCGGATTTTACGCAGATTGTAGCCCAGCCGCAGGCGCAGCTTGTCGTAGTAATAATACACGCGAAACCAGGTGTAGCCCGTGTGGGGCTTGAGAAACTTAAAGAGCGTACCCACCGGGACTTTCGCCTCATTGACCCAGCGCGTTTCGCCGAACATCCAGACTTCCCGGCCCGCGTGATGAAAGGTGACGATCATTTTTTCGCCCGCGGGCACTTCCGTGAAACCCGGCAGGAAAATGCCCCGGGGCAGAATGTCCAGTACCAGCCCGTCGTACTTGTTGCCCTCGTTCTCCATGGTGACGAAGGCGCCCCCCGGAATGCGCAACATGTACTCCTGGAAGAAGTTATAGTTGATCTTGTCGGCCAGCAGGAGAATCGCCCCGGTGCTCAAGGGCATGAGTACCAGCAGGGCCATCAGTACCTGCGTGTGGGAACCGAAACTTTCGCGAAAGTAGCCGGGGTGATTTTGTATGAGGTAGTACATGACTCCGGCCAGGGCCGACAGGCTTATACCGGCGATGGTGCGCAGGGGCGACCACTTGTTTTGAAACAACGCGTGATCCTTTTCCGACTGCACGCCGTCCAGCCACAGATCATAGCCAACCTGGCGCTGGATGATGCGCATTTCGTCGATGTCGAGACCCAGCAGTTCCAGGACTACCTTGCCCGGCGCGTGACGCGAAAGGGTGATCAGATACTCCAGATACATGAAGCCGCCCATGAGAAACAGGGGCATGGTGTAGTGCCAGCCGCCGGACTTAAAGAGCATCAGATCGAAGAAGCCGTGGTAGAGCCAGGGAATAAAGAGCGCCGTGAACAGCAGCCACCAGCGGCGAATGCCGAACCAGTTGAAACGGCGGTACCATTTGCGCGATTCATGACAGAAGTGGCGGTAGGCCATGAAGTAGCCCATGATGCCCGAGGCGAAGACGTGCACCGGTACGGAACTGACGCATCGCAGCAAAATTACGAAGCCGTCGTAGTTCACGCTATAGTGCAGGTTCTCGGCGAAGGCGAAGCCCAGGCCCAGCAGAATGCTGTCGAAGATGCCCTGGTAGACGGTGAAGTTTTCCGTGCTCTGGCGAATCAGCATCCAGATGATTACGAAGCGAATGGACTCTTCCACCAGTGACGCATGCACGAAGGCGATAATCACATTGGAGTCGGTGCGGGGCAGCAATTGCTGAATCACGACCGCGGCCGTGCTGGAAAGCACACCCAGGAAGAACGGCTGGGAACGCTGGATGATTACGTGGCGAAAGAGAAAGTTCCGGAAGTAAAAGGCGAAAAAGATTACGACCGTGATCAAGGAAATGGCTATTTTGATCGCGTATTCCATCAGGACTCAGGC
>CAZGYS010000029.1:0-21841 GCA_964530305.1 uncultured Leptospiraceae bacterium | reverse complement strand
CCTCATGCAAGGCGGTGTAGAGGCGATAGTCCGGAATCATGTCCTTCATGAGTTCGGAAATTCGCTCAAATACGGCACGGTCGGCCGGCTCCACGTAGAAATCCGATTCACCCCGGTCTTTTTCGAATTCCTCCAGGCGCTTGTAAAATTCCGTCGTAAACAGTTCGAAGACTTTCCCCATGCGTTCAGGCACTTCGCGAACGGCGGGCGCCTCCAGGTTCGGCAGGCGATGGAGCTCTTTCGCCGCGGCGATTTCAATTCGTCGTGACCAGCGCTTCACTTCATTCACATCTATTTCAGGCGAATAGTAATCACGGGCTCGGTCCGGAAGATTGTGAGCTTCGTCCACCACCAGATAAAGATCATCCCGGGGTTTATCAAACCATCGCCGCAGGCGGACCCGGGGATCGAAAACATAATTGAAATCGGCGATGACCACCGAGGCCTGTCCCGTCAAAACCAGTGAGGTTTCATAGGGACAGAGTTCCGCCTCCCGGGCCGCCCGGGTTACCACGTCCCCACTCATGGCGCCCAGGGAAGTGAGCGTCTCCACCAACCCGCTTTCGCGCAGGCGGGGACCGAAATCCTCCAGGTAGGGACAAATACCCTGGATGCAGCGCATCTCCGGCATGGGACAGGAGCGCTCCTTGGCCTGGAGCTGCAGGGCCGATGTGTTCCCCCCCGGTGGAAATAGATTGCTCATGGTCTCCAGCGCCAGTTGCTGCTGGGACACGCGCGAAGTAACAAAGAAGAGCTTGCCGCCCGACAGCAAGGCCCGCCTGGCCATGGGCAACAGGGCGCCGACGGTTTTACCCGTGCCGGTGGGCGCGCTGCACAGCATGCGCATGCCGCTTCGCGCCGCGCTGGCCGCGTCGCGCATCATCAGAGCCTGGGCCGGACGGGGTTTACCGAAGGGAAAGGTGAGCTCCCGGGCCGCGCGAACTCGCCGTGCCCGTTCGCGTTCCTCGGCTTCCTGTTTGTCCAGAATCCCGTCCAGGCGTTCATGGAGTAATTGGCGAAACCGTTTCGATTCGTAAGCGATATCCCGGGTCTCGATGCGACCGTCGCTCACCGAAATGTACAGCACTCCGCCTCCGGCCACGGACTTGCCCGTCATCTCAAGCAGCAGACAGTAAAACCCGCACTGCTCCCTGTGGCTCTCATCCAGTTCATCCGGTCCGGGTGATGACGCGACGCTCTTGACTTCCTCGACGTACCATCCGCGGTCCGTTTCAAACATGCCGTCCAATCGCCCGCGCAAAATTACCAGGCAATTGCGATATTCGAACTCGTGCACCAGCCAGACTTCCTTGCGATAGTCCTCGTCGACTTTGGCGTTGAGGTAGGAGGAGTGAATGTAGGTTCCCAGTCGCGCTCGGGCGATGCCCACCGCCCCCAGGACCTTCCAGTCGTCGCGGGGTTGGTATTCCTCGGCGCGAATTAAATCGCGTACGTTTAGTTGCAGCTCCCGCATGACTTGATGAGCGGAGGCCGGCGCGTCCGCGATGCTAGATTTCTACTTGCTTGTTCCCTGGGCGACCAAAAACTGGCGGGCCCATGCATGAAATTCGCGATGAACTCCTGAACTATATCGATGCCTCTCCGACCCCTTTTCACGCCGTCCGTGAGAGCGCGGCGCTGTTGACCGCCGCCGGTTTTACTGAGCTCAAAGAGGACGAAAGCTGGGAACTGGAGCCCGGTGCCGCGGCTTTTATTCGTCGGAATGATTCGGCCCTGACGGCTTTTCGCGTCCCCGCGGAAGTGTCGGATCCGGGCGGGCTGGAATTTCGCCTGGTGGGCGCCCACACGGACAGCCCGAACCTTCGCCTGAAACCGAAACCCGAGTATCGCAAGCATGGTTACGTGCAACTGGGCGTCGAGGTATACGGCGGTGTATTGTTGAACAGCTGGCTGGACCGGGACCTGTCCATCGCCGGTCGCGTCATTCACAAACAAGGAGATACCGTGACGGCAAGCCTGGTGGATTTCGAAAAGCCCGTTTGTCGCGTTCCGCAACTGGCCATCCACCTGGACAGGAACGTCAACGACGGCCTGAAATTGAACAAACAAAAGCACATGCCGCCCATCCTGGCCCTGTCCGGGGGAGACTCCAACACCGACGTGCTTCCGGCCCGTCTGGGAGAACTCTTGAATGTTGCACCCGACGATATCATCAGCTTTGAATTGCAATTGTACAATGTAGAAAAATCCTCCGTCTCCGGATTGAATGGGGAATTCATTCACGCGCCGCGCCTGGATAACCTGGCCATGTGTCACGCGGGGTTGCGCTCAATCGCGGACGCGCCGGCTCCGGCAAACGCTTTCATTCCCGTGGTGGCGCTTTTCGATCATGAGGAAGTGGGTTCGTCCACGGCTCAGGGCGCCGATTCCCCCCTGCTGGCATCCATCCTGGAAAGAGCAATTCTGGGCCTGGGCGGCACCCGCGAAGACTATCTACGGGCCTTGACGAAATCGCTTTTCGTTTCCGCGGACATGGCTCATGCCATTCATCCCAACTACCCGGATCGCCACGAGGACAATCATCATCCACGCATGAACGGCGGCCCCGTCATCAAGATCAATTCCAACCAACGTTACGCCACGGACGGTCCCTCCTCCGCCGCCTTCGAAATGCTTTGTCGCAAGGTAGATGCGCCCGTTCAAAAATTCGTGAATCGAACGGACCTGGCCTGCGGCTCGACCATCGGCCCTATTACCGCCGCGTCGCTGGGCATTCGCACGGTGGACGTGGGCAATGCCATGCTTTCCATGCACTCCATTCGTGAAATGGCCGGCTCCGAGGATCAGGCTCACATGGTCCGCGTCTTCGGCGAATTCTTCCGCTGAGTGACTGTGAATGATCAAGCCGGCGCAAGCCAGGCTAGGTCGCGCCGGCCTGGTTCGCCATTAGCCAGCCCCGTCGCTCCATGAAACGATACACCGCGTAGACGATGAAGTAGGCCCCCAGCACGTCGATGGTATAGTGCTCGTGAGTTACGAACAGAAAAAAGACCGTCACGACGTGGTAGACCAGGAACACTTCGAAGAGATAGAATCGCTCGCGGCCCCGAACCACCAGCAACAACAGAAACGTGGACGCCGTGTGGCCGGAAAAGAACAGGTCCTGGGTCAAATACGCCGCGGACAAACCACTCCCGCCCAGGAACATATCCAGCGGCAACCATTGTCTCAAGAGCAGTTGCAAGGTAATATCGCTCGGCGAAAAATTCAAAAACAGCGCCGGCGTATGAGAACGCAGTACCTCGGGCGGCCCCAGGGACGTCATGACGATGAATACGCCCCGTAGAACACTCACCACCGCTCCGGCGCGAAGGTAGTTTACGCAGGCGCGGGGTCGTAGAAATCCAAGCGTCGTGATGGAAAGTAACAGCAAGGGCAACCAGACCGCGGAGTTGATCCAGTCGAACTGTCTCTGGGCCGCGAATTGGTCCAGAACGAGATCCGGCAGGGTCGGTCCGGGCCGGGTCTGCGCAAACAACGCCAGCGTCTGCATGATGATATAGGCGCCGTAATGCAGCAACACGCCCAGGAAAATCGCGCGCGTGGGATAGGCTTCGCTCCCGGACGACGACCCGGTCACGCTTTTTTGAGGCGATGGGTTCAGCGCGACCCCGGCGAAATAAAATCAAAATGCCAGTCCGACATGTTGTCGGCGAAATCGCCCGTGCGAATCGACAACATGGCGCCTCGTTTCGGAATCATGGAGCCGGGAATTTCAATCAACAACGTGCTGCGGTCGCGGATAAACTTGAACGGAATATAGTTACCGTCAAGCATCACTCGCGTGCGACGCTTGCTCACGCCGGTGCCCCGGTCCGAAAGAATGTACTCGCGGGTGTAGATCCCCCCGGCGCCGTCGGAGGCGAGCGGCTTCCAGCGAAACCGATTGCTGATGCGCGGCGGTGAGCGATCGATTAGCTGCGCGATGGGACCGGTCATGCGATACGTAAATCGGTAGTAGGCGAAGCCGCCCTTTTTCTTATAAGGCAATGCCACCAGGCGATACCTACCGGACGCGGCGTGAAAACCGAAGAGCCCCACCGGCGCGTCCTTTTCCGCCGGCCATTTAGCCTTACCTCGCGCGAAACGACGGTAATAGAGATTGCGCGCTTGCACGTCGAAGGCCGGGCCGACCGCCTGAAAGGCGGGCTTTTCCGGCGTGGCCGAGGCGCGGGCATGGGTGCCCGGCTTTTCCCGGGGCGGATTTTTCAACGCCGTAATCCGAACCAGCCCGGGTAGATGCAGGGCGCTGCCCGCGAAACTCAAGGTCAACTCGGCCGTACCCGATTTGGCCGTTACACTGGGTTTTGCTCGCGGTCCCACCCGTGTAAACGAGCTATCGGCCGCGGCCGGTTTCCCGGCTCCGCGACCACCGGAAGAAGATCCGCCCGACGTGGAACCGGCCGAAGTAGAGCCGCCGGTGGACGGAGCATCCCGAAATACCAGGTTGAAATCCAGAACGGATCGGTTACCGGCGCCGTCGCCCACTTCGATGGAAATTTTGCGGGCGGCCGCGGCCTTACCATCCTTTGTTCCGGAAGCAATCAGGCTTCTCTTTGCGCCCACGTCGAAAAGGAGGTAAACGTATTCTCGCCCAATGATGGTGCGCACCGTATCATAGGTTTTGTCCGCGCGCCCAAGTTCCCCCGTGCTGATGCGATTCAATTCACGTTTGAAGTACGCCTTTCCATCCACCCGCATGGCCAGGCCCTGTACTCCGTTTCGATTCTGGGCCACCATGGTATCATAGGTGCCGATTCGCAGGCGAACTCCGGCACGGGTGGGAACGACGATGCTGTTCGATTCGGTCCGGATCATGGCGGCGGCATCGCCTTTCAGGGAACCGGAAGACGAACCCACGGCATAGGTTTGAATCACGGTGGCTGCTTCGCGATTGCCGTCGGGACCGGTGCGGCTGGCTCCACCGCCGGCGAGCTTGACGGGGAGTCGCCGTACGCGTCCCCCGAACTCAACGTATAAATGCCGTAAAACGGGCGCCGTGCGATCCTTGATCTCCAGGCCCGCGAAAGACAGGGCATTGATGTAACGACTGCCGCGCCGTACTTCAAAATGCAAATGGGGAGCGCCGCTGCCGCTCTCTCCCGAACGGGCCACCACCTGCCCCCGACGAAAGCGAAACCAACCCGGCACGGCCACATTGGCGCGATGGGTCGGACGCAAAAATTCCAGCGCGGAACGCAGATAGTCCAGCTCCGGATTCACGCCCATGAAATCCTGGAGGTGCGCGAAGGTAAACATGGAGGAACCCGAGCCGATGAACAGCGCGTTCCCATAGCCTTTCTCCGAAACCTGGACGCGACGAACGACGCCGTTCGCCGGCATCAGAACCGGCAGACCATTGCGATTGAAGGTCTTATAATCGACGCCGTAATGAAAACGACCGTAATTGCGATACTCGCCGAAGCTGCCGGAGATGTAGACCGGCGCGCGCATGGGATGCAGCATGCCGGCGGTCTTTTTTTTTCCGCCGGGGTTCGCCGGAGGTTTACTTTTCTTTTGCGCTTGCGATTGGGCGCGCAGGGTTCCTCCGGGTTCGTATCCCACGGCAAAGGACGCGAACACTCCCGCGCAGGCGGCCAGCGCGGCGATTCGAAAGCCTCGGTGGGCGCGTATGTTATTCCACGTTAATGAACGAACAGAGTTCCCCGAAGCCTTCATATTTACCCGTGTATTCATTGAAGCGAACGCGCTTATGACGGGTCTGGGAATTATAGCGGTCTAGAATCCAGCGCCCGTCGGCGATGTATTTATAGACGTACTTGCCCGGTTTCAGCCTGAGTCTCAAGCGAAAAATTCCGTCCTTGCCCTTCACCAGGAAATCATGCTCCGGATTCCAGTTATTGAAATTCCCCACCAGGGAGAGGTTCTTCACATTGGGCAGGTATACGGCGAATTCAACCAGACGTTCATCCCGACGGGTCTTTTCCTTCAAGACCCGTACGCTGATCCGGCGATTGATGTCTTCGCCCCGGGGACGAAATTCGGACATGTAGCCGCCCAGGCCATCGTCGACGCGTAGTTTATTGGACGGGTCATGGACCCAGATGCCGTCGACCCGGAACTTGTATTTGTAGGTGAAATCGCTGCTGTTGAAGCGCACTCCCCGTTCGACTTCTCGAATGGGCAGAATATAGTAGAAGACGCCGAATGAATTGCGATACATGGGCAGCAAGGACCAGTTATTGAAATTCCCGGACAGGTAGACCATGCGTGCCCGGTAATCGCGGTAGGTGAATAGAATGCCTTTATTCAGGGTTTTGCCCGTCATGCCGTAGTGGCGCCAATCCACGACCCGCACATAACGGGGTGGAACCGCTCGCCGAAGGCGCCGAAGATGGCTTAGTTTGTAGACACGGGCCTCACCGGGACCGTCCTCCAGGCCGGCCTGACGGGAATTGTAGCCCCCCACCCAGGGAGCGGGCTTCGTGCCCGGGCGCGGGGGCCTGGAATCCCCCGATGAACCCGACTGGGGATGTAGACTTGAAAATACCAGCACCATGGCCGGAACCAGCAAGAAGCGCAGTCCCGGAAGGCGTTTATAATAATTGCTTTGCGACATAAATCAATCTCGACCTGCTTTAAAGTGTCGATAATCATTGGGTAATCCCTTAAGAAGAAACTCGCGTCATGGCCGAAGAAGACATAAATTTTACAGATGACGAACTAAATCAGATTCAGGATCTGCTTCAGCCCCTGGAAGAGGACCCACGTGGCTCGGTTTTCCGTCCCATGAAGGAAACCTTTGAGCAGGATCTCGAAGAGCTGAAGCCGCCGCCGGCGGAAGAGGACGAATTTCCGGACATCACCGGCCCTCTCCCTGATGAACTACCGCCCATCGACGTGAGCGGAGATGTGCCCGATGTCGGGGGCGACTTTGATTTCGGCGCGGCCGATACTCCCCTGGACGTGCCCACGGATACCCCCGCTGCGGACGCGCCGGCGGGCGACGACTTCAATCTGGACGATTTCGTCAGCGATTCCGCTGACACGCCGTCCGCTCCCGTCGCGGATGCGGGTGACGCCTTCGATCCGTCCATGCTGGACGCGGGTCTTCCCGATACGGACCTGCCCGACGCCGGTTTGCCGGATGCGGGGATCCCGGACGCAACCATACCTGATGCGGGCATCGCCGACTCACTGGACTTCGGCACCCCCGACGCCACCCTGCCCGACGACGCTCCGGCCACCGGAGATGATCTCGGGCTTGACTTTGGATTCGATCAACCGACGGACGCCGATCCCCTGGCCGGGTCGGATCCCATCACGGCGGAGCCCACGCCCGGCGACACCGGTGACTTGAACCTGGACGATCTCATGGGCGGCGACACGCCCGCGGACGCGCCCATCACCGATCTCGGTCTGGACGACTTCGGCGGCACCGACGCCGGTACTGACGACGCGGGCATCCCCGATCTCGGTTTGGACCAGCCGGCGGATACCGGCACGGCCGATACCGGCATTGATGATTTTAACCTGGATGATTTCGCAACCGACGCGAGCACTCCGGACCTGGACACCCAGGACATAGCCGGCGGCGGCGATGTCGGCGACACTGCCGATGCCACGCCTCCCGGCGACGGCCTGGGAGACTTCAATCTGGGTCTCGACGATGTAGGCGCCGATTCGCCTCCGGCGGGCGATGACCTGGATCTCGATCTCGGCCTGGATTCGGTGCCCGACTCCGCGCCCGCGGACGGCGGAGACGATTTCGATCTGGACCTGGGGCTTGGGGGCGATACTTCCACCGCCGATTTACCGGCGACCGAAGCCGTACCCGCGGGAGACGCGGACGCCCTGGCCGGCGGCGATGCCCTTACCGACGACTTTAACCTGGGCCCCGATAGTTTGACGCCGGATGTTTCGGACGGCGGCGGCGGCGATTTCGATCTCAATCTCGACGATCTATCCGACACCGGCGGCACGGATCTGTCCGGAGGCGGCGGAGACTTTGATCTCGGCGGCGACGGACTGGATCTGGATTCGGCACCCGCGGGCGATACCGGCGGCGGAGGCGATTTCGATCTTGATTCCGGCTCCGAACTGGACTTCTCCGACTTCGACGGTCTGGAAGACGCGGCCGCTCCCACGGATGCTGCCGCGGACACGGGCGCGCTGGATGCAAGTGGTCTGGACGCGGGCGGCCTGGATTCAGGCGGTTTGGATTCAGGCGGCCTGGACACTTCCATGGACGATTTGTCCGCGGACATGCTGGACGCCAGTGATCTAGCGGACATGGCCGACAAGGCCAAACTGGATACGGGTATCGGCGACGAGTTTACCGACGAACAACTCGCGGCGATTCGTACGAATCTAAGCGATTATCCCCCCGGCATCAAAAAGTCCGTCATCGATGTAATCGTAAACGAAAAAGTCAGCCAGCCCGAACAACGCCTGCTGGTCAACATGGTCATGGACCAGGCGGAGCCGGACCAGGTCGCCGACTTCATTCAGGAACGCCTGGGCTATCGCCCCGATACGACTCCTCCTCAAACGACGAAGGAAGGCGTACCCATCATCTACGCCGACGGGATGAGTCCCGAGGAGCTGGCGCAAAAACGTCGCCGCGCGAAAATCATGGGCCTGGTCGGACTGGTGGGCATCATCGCCGTGGCGCTGGTAGGCGCCGGAATGTGGTGGGCCAACAAGATGACCATCGACGGCATCTACGAGGACGGCCTCAAAGTGCTGGCCACGCCCGGCGTTTGCTCCAACGGCACCACCACCGCGAAGGGCAAGACCGCCGAAGCGAAATTTCAGGAAGCCCTGGATAAACGCAACGGCGTGTATGAAACCAAGTATTTGAATCGCTACGGCATCGCCTATCTCAAAGCCGGTTGCTACGAGGACGCGTTCGTAAAGCTCTTCGGGGACGTTACGCCCGCCTTCGGCAAGGGGCCCGCGGGCCGCGACGATCCTCTCTCCGCCTGGAATCGCGCGGGGCGCCGGGCGCCCTTGATTCGCTTCGCGCGCGGCGCGAGCTGGCCGGCGGCGAAAAAAGCTCCCGGCGGCGGTTACATCGCCGAAGGAAACGGGGCGCGCTTTGTTTCGCGGGATCGCAAAACGCGCGTAGTCAAAACGGCGGGCGCCTACATCGTGGAGCGCCTGCGCGACAGCAAGAACAGTCGCCCTACCCTCATGAACCTGGCGCGCTTTCATTCCTACAAGGCGCGGGATTTTCTGGAAAGTCCGTCCGGGAAGAAATTCAAGAACGACGGTCTGGCCATCGACTATTATCGCCTGATTCTGACGCTCCTGAACAAGCCCAATGATATCGAGGCCATCGCGGGCATCGGCAATATCTATTACGACCGAAAGGAATTCGCGGCGGCCGCGCGACAGTTCAATCGCATCATCGATAAGAACCCCATGGAAATCGCCGGCCACGAGGGTCTGCTGAACACCTACATCGAGATGTGGAAGAAAAAGAAGGACGATCCCCGCTGGGTCATCGCGCGGCATCGTTTAATCCAGAACCTGGGCCTCGAGAAGAAACTGGATATCTACGTCATGACCAAACTGGCCGGCTTTTACATCGAGCTGGACGAGGACGACCTGCGTATCAAATACCAGGTGGATCCGGTGGACCAGTTGAGCGGCCTGTCCATCAAGGACAACACCATTCGCCTGCTGGAATTGATCTTTCGCAAGGAATCCAAACGCGACGAAACCGTTATCACCGGTTCCCGCTACGGCGAAGCCTTCTATCAACGCGGGCGCTATCTCATGGCGCGCAAGGAAGCGGCCCGAGCACTCAAGCAATTTCAGAACGCGCACCAGTACGACAAGCACCACTACCTGGCCGTAAACGCCATGGGCGAATACTACAAGGAACAGATGGACTTCGTCAAGGCGCGCGCCTATTTCAAGCGGGCGCTGGAAATCTACGAACGGGACTACAAGAACTACGGCGGGCGCCCCGAGGACGAGCCCCTGCAAGAGGGAGACATCGGTAAGATCCATTACAACCTGGGTTCCTTGATCTTCCTGCGCAACGCCGGCGTGGCCGATCCCCGCTCGGGCGGTTTCCCCGATACGCGTATTTATCCTTCGCGGTCGCTGGACATCGAGCCAGAGAAACTGCGTCGCCGCCGGGAACTTCTGGGTCTGGCCGCGCAAGATCTGGAAAAGGCCCTGAAGACCAATGTCCGCGACTTTCGCGCGCGCATCGAATCCATTTACTGGCTGGGGTGGATCGACTACGTCAACACCCGGGGCAATGACGGTTTTCAGGAAGCGCTGCGCCGCTGGGAGCAACTGGACGCTCTGTACGATTACACCTACAGCGATCCGGTTTTACTCATGGCCAAGGGCAATGCCTACTATTATACGAAGCAGTATCGCGCCGCGCTGGGTAATTATCTGAAAGTCAAGTCCGAGTACGAACGCCGCGCGCTGGCCGTGGACACGCCCGACGCGGAGAACAAGGAGCACCAGAAATTGTTCCTGACTCTTTCGGCGGTCTACAACAATATCGGCGCCGTCTATGAGATGGAGTACATCGAGCAACTGGCCAACTCCGGTTCCCGGGAGACCCTGGATCGCCTGGAGAAGAACGCCCTGCTCCATTACTGGAAGTCCATCGACGCGGCTCGCAAGGTCCAGTACGACAATGAAATCCCGCGCACGAATCAGCAGCTGGGCTTTAAGTCATTGAATCGCGTGTCGTCCAATCGCGCGCCGCGCGAACCGCTCATCGACGATTGGATTTCGCCGATTTTGCCTTCGCTCAAAAAGAAGTAAGGCCGTTCCCCCCTTTTGAGTCGGCCGTCAGCGCTTGTCTTCGAACTTGAGCGCGCGACGAAACTCAAAAGCTCCGGGGTCGGCCATGAACTTCGAGCGCAGAAGCTTCAAGGCCTTCAGCTGCTCCTGGTCTCCGTCGAGCCGTGTAATCGCATCCCAGGCACTGCCCGCCGGCGCCACGTCCAACCAGGGCGTACTCCAAACCGACACCTGGTCCTTCGTCATTCGAATGATGCGCAGTTCGAAGTAGTTATCTCGATGGGTGAGCCAAACCCGCTGGTATCGCGCGACGCCAAAGAAAACCAGTTCCCGGGGCGGGTCCTTAACCCTGTTTATACCGTCCGGACCGGGGATCGCGTATATCTCCGAACGTTTGGCGATCTGTAAGTTATCGTGCACGCGAACGGTCACGGCATGCATGGGCTCTCCCAGATGGAGGGGCACCACGGCGAATGTACAGGGATCCCGTTGCAAGGCGCAGGCCGAGACTTGATCGGTCATCTCCGGAACGGTGGCGCGTATCTTCCGCCCCACAATTTCCTGTATTATACTAACCGGGTTGAGGTACATCCGTAATGGATTGACGCGACTGACGAGGAAGGCCGTTCGAGAAGTTGCGGAACCCGACATACCGCCGTGATACTTCCACAGTCGAGAAGGAACGGAGACTTCTCCCGGTAAGCGCGGCCAAACCGTACGACACCCGGACACTGCCGGTAAGATTAGAAACAGGGAATAGATAAACGCAAGGCGAAAGAGGCTCGGACGGGCCTTGCTCATTTATTACGAAAGGCTCGCCAGCTTACGACGACGAAGAACTGAATCATCAAGAAGACGCGCTTGAGATTCCAGGGGCGAACCAGGGTTCTCCACAGCCAGTTCAGGCCGCGCAGTTGAAACCAATCCGGGGCCTTGCGCTCCTTTCCGGATAGGATATCAAAAGAGCCGTCCACGCCGATGACGACGGCCTGCGAAAGATACTCTCGATTCTTATTCAGCCAGACTTCCTGATCCGGAAAGCCCATGCCGATGAAGATGATATCCGGCGAAGACTTGCGCAGGGACTCTTTTACGAGATGCTCTCTTTCGCCGTCGAAGTAACCACCCTGCCGTCCGATGATACGCACGCCCGGGAAACTTCGCTGAAGATTAAAGAAGACGTATTCCAGATACTGAGTGCGCGAACCCAGCAAATAGATGGTCAGTTCGGTTTTCTCCGCGAGGCGAATCACGTCCATGATCAGCGAGATCATGGGGATGCGTTCACGCAGCGGACGGCCCAGTTTGGCCGCCGCCCATTGCAGACCGGCTCCATCCGGAAGGAGCAGTCGACTGGACTCCGTCAGGTAACCCAGCTTCTTGCCGGGACGCAATTGAGTCAGCTTGATGGGATCCAGGAACATCACGTGATGGGGACCGGTCTTCTTCTCAACCAGGTCCAGGATCAACGCGACGGCTTCGTCCTTGGTTATGTTGTCCAGCGGAACGCCGAGTACTTCCTCTCGGCCGAGGTTACCCAGGTCCTTGGATTTATAATCCAGGAGATAATCCCGATCCTTCGAGGAATTTTCGTACGATGATACACCGGCGGTATCCATGGATTGGCTACATTATGTCGCCTCATTCCACCGTCAAGCATTGTACTTTAGGGGTTTTCCCAAAAAATCATTCAGTTGGGCGCGACTTGCCGCCGCCGAAATGGAGGCGATAATCGGTTGGAAGCCGTATCTCGACCTGAAATCCGGCGGGAGAATCTTTTCCAGAGTGCCGGCATTCAGCCCGCCAATCAATACCATTGCTCTGAGAGACTCGCCGTCAATGGTCCGCAGGAGGTCCGCGGCCGCTTCAAAGATGCGTCGGCGTTCGGACGTTCCAATGACGGGATCGGTCCCGCTCGGCTTTGAGCTGGTGGCGGCCATGGGGCCCAGGGCGATGTAGGCCCAGTCAATATCGCCCTGAGCCGCCGCCTGAAATTGCTCGAAACCATGGGTGGAAATTCCGGCAACAAAGCCTTCTTGCGCGGCGGCTTTCAATCGCCCAAGCGCTTCCCGGTCCAGAGCGGCCAAGTCCTCCTGCCCCAGATGAATGCCTTGAAAGACATCCCGGTTGGCCAGGGCAAGGTTCAAGTGGTCATTGGCCAGTAAGGCCAGGCCCGGCACTTGCCCGCGCAACTCACGGGCTGTACGGAGATAGTCATCAGGGGAACCGCCCTTGAATCGCCATTGAAAATAGCGCAATCCCAGTTCTTCCCACTGCTTTAAAAGCGCGACGGGATCCAGATTGAAACGTTGATTATAATCCCAATCGAGAATCGGGTAAAAAAAGGAATTCTTGAATAAGCGGGAAGCGGACTCTCGCGAAGACGGCATCAACCGCCTCCGACAAAACGAATTAATTCGATTCGATCCGTGTCCGCCAGTTGGATGCGCTCCCATTCTTCGCGATTGGGAATTTCACCGTTCATTTCAACGGCGACGGCGCGGGGATCCAGATCGTAATGATGTACCAGTTCCATCAGCGAACTCAACCCGCTTTGCGCGAGCTCCATTTTCTCACCGTTTACGACCATGCGCGAGAACCTCTCCGCTGTTTTTCCTTTACACCGGATCGACGTTTTAAGGATTTGTCGATTACCGAATCAATAAATTCGGCGGTCGGCATTTCGGCCATCATATTTCAACCGGCCGTCCTGGAAAAATAAGGGAACCTTTCTCGGACTCGCCGGGTCTTAAAGCGCATGAATCCCGCTGGATAACAAGGAATCTTACTTCAATGCATTCGAATCAAACTCTCGCCCATTCTAATTCAAAGCAAGAAAGCTCAAAGCAAGCCCGCGTTCAACGCAAGTCGCTTCGCCCCGCGCTGGTCCTGGCTTTCGCCCTGGCCTGCGTGACCGCCATGCCGTTCACGACGTCCATGGACGGGACCAACAGCACCACGCTGTTCGCTCAGACGGCGCCCGCCAAAAAGGAACCGGCCGCTAAAAAAGCCGACGGCAAGCCGGGTGAGAAAGGCAAGGACGCCAAAGACAAGAAAGAAGACAAAAAGGAACCGGCGGCCGCGACGAAACCGAAGCGCGAAAGCGTCTGGGAGCTGATCAAAAAGGGCGGACTGACCATGGTGGGTCTGTTCATCATGTCCACGATTATCGTCGCCTTCGCGGCGGAACGCTTTTTCTTTTTCCAATCCCGTAAGGTGTTCACGGGTAAGCAATATTTCGCGGACCTGGAGGCCGCCCTGGATAAAGGCGGGCCCTCGGAACTACGCAAGCATCTCCAGGATGATCAGCGTTTGATTTCAAAAATTCTATCCGCCGGTCTGGCGTACGAAAACGAAGGCGCCGCTCGCGTGGAGAAAGCCATCGAGAACTCGGCTTCC
The DNA here is from genome assembly GCA_964530305.1 of uncultured Leptospiraceae bacterium. Lineage (GTDB taxonomy): Bacteria > Spirochaetota > Leptospiria > Leptospirales > Leptonemataceae > CAZGYS01. The sequence goes on along the minus strand of CAZGYS010000029.1, from coordinate 7,681 downwards.
GTGGAAGTGGGCAATCTGGAACGCGGTCTCAACCTGCTTTCCAACCTGGGCAACCTGGCGCCCCTGCTCGGATTCTTCGGAACGGTCGTTGGTATGCGGATCAGCTTTCTGCAATTCGTGGAAAAGGCCGCGCCCACGGCGCGCGATCTGGCGGGCGGGGTTGAGGAAGCGCTGATTACCACGGCCGCGGGTCTGCTCGTCGCCATTCCTACGTACCTCATTCACAACCTGTTCATTTATCGAATTGACTCCTTCAATATCGAGCTGGAACGATGCGCCGCGGCGATTCTCGCGCGCTTCCGGTCGTAACACGATTTTGTTTCCGGACACCGGCTACTATCGAGCATCCTTTCAATGGCACTCAAGGTAAAAAGAAACACGCGCGAAGTCGAAGAGATTCCCCTGTCCAGCACGGCGGACATCGCCTTCCTCCTGATCGTATTCTTCCTGGCGGCCAGCGCCCTGCTGGAGTTTCGTGGAATTCGAATTCCGCTTCCCAAGAAGGACGCCCCGCCCATGCAGATTCTGCGCAAGAATCTTTTCAAGGTCTACGTGAAGGCCGACGGTAGTTTCGCGCAAGACGGCTCGACCGTGACGTTGGATCAGTTGAGCGAACGCATGCAAAAGGCCTATGCCTCCAACGCGGAACTCATCGTGGCCATTCGCGTGGAAGGCGAAGCGCCCTCGGATCGCGTTCCCATGCTCGTCCGCCGGGTGCAGGACGCGGGCATCCTGCGTCTCTCCATCGGGATGGAGGAAAAATGAACATACGGCGTAAACGCAAGGCCCAGTCCATTCCTCTCTCGGCCATGGGGGACATCGCCTTTTTGCTGCTGGTCTTTTATATGGCTACGACCATGGTCACCGATCAGAAACCCAGGGACCTGCCCTTGCCCGAGGTAACCGCCGGCGTCCAGAGTTCGCCCTATCCCTTGATCATTTATCTTGATCGAGAGCTGGCCGATAAGAACGCGGCTTTCTTTTTTAACAAGGAGATCCCCGTGTCTCAGCTGGCATCCGCCGTGCAACTACGCGCGGCGGACGCGCCGGCGCGCTTGCGGGTCTATTTGAATATTCAAAAGAATCTGCCCTATCGTTACATGAACCAGGTCATAGAATCGTTAAAGGACGCCGGCATTCGCAATCTCATCATTACCACCCGGGCGGCTGAAATTCCCCGCGCCCCGGCGGCCGGCGGAGGCACGCCTTGACCACCGGTGAAATGGACATGGAATCCATGCCGCCGGAGCCCAATCCGGAGAGTTCCATGGGTCGTCTGGCGCGCGTGGTCTCGAATTTCGGGATGCGCGAATGGCTGTTCATCGGAATCGGCACCCAGGTCCTGGCCCTGGCGCTCGTGCAACTCTTCATCACGTTCTGGCCCCATGAGAAAGTGGAACCCCGCCGCCTGAGCGACGCGCGGGCCATGCAATTCGTCGAATTCCAGGAGATTCGCCAGAAGCAGCCCACCGAGGTCCAGGATCTTTCGGACAAGATCATCGAGAAGGAAAAGAAGGAAAAAGTTAATCCCATCAACTGGAACAACGCGGTGGACCCCACCTTCGCCGCGGAAACCTACCGGCCCTTGTTTCGCTCCAGCTTTTCGCCCCGGGACTATCCCCAGGCGGCTCGCCGGGGCAATCTTCCCACCGTACGCGCCCGCTATGAAATGCTCATCGGGGCCGACGGCAAAATCAAGGACGTGCGCATTAAGTGGGTTCGCAGTCGCGGCGGGGCTCACAAGCCCTATGAAGGCGATTTCAAGAAAGCCGTTCGCAAGATCATTCTGCGCAAGACCCGCATGATCACCCGGCCCTACATCGTGGACGGCAAAGCCGTTCCCTTCGTCTGGACCCAGACCATCGAATTTGAATTGCAGTAAATTTCGCGCTCATGATTCGTTCATGATGCGTTCAATGAGGCTTTCATATTCGGCGAATTCCGGCAAGGCAAAGCCCGGCGTGGCGATGACGAACAGCAAGCTCTGAAAGAGATGCATGATCAATCGCAGCCGATGATCGTCGCCGCCCCCATGGCGACGAAACGCCGAACCCACCAGGTCCTGAAATTCGCCCCGATGGCGACTGTCGTAGGAGTCACGAATATCGGGCGGCGCGGTATGCACCAGGCGAAACATCAAGTAGGGCGGCTCCGGGTTTTCACGATGCATTTCCACCAGCGCGCGAAACACCGAGAGCAGTTCCTGCTTCAGGTCCCCGGTTCGGTCGATGCGCTTGCGCACTTCCCGGCGCGTCTTGAGATGGACCATGCGCAGGGCGGTCCAGAAGAGATTGTCCTTGTTCTGAAAGAAGTGATAGATGGTTGGCTGATGCAGGCCGCACATCTTGCTGATGTCGCGAATGGAAGTCCCGTGATATCCGCCGGAGGCGAACCCTCGCACGGCGGCGTTCAGGATCTTCATCCGCGATGATTCCTCGGGAATCGTTGCCGGTAGTCTGCCCGCCATGTGTTTTCCAGCCCTGCTCTAAAATTTCCGTGCCGATTAATTTATATTAATGAATTAGCGTCCGTGTACTGCCCGTGTGGAAGAGTCAAATCGCCCGCGCTCAATCGGCGGGCGATTCTCACGCCGTCACAATCAATAGCGCTGAACGCTTTGGGCGAACTTTGCTACGGCACGACCATGCTTCTTCCAACCGGGCAGAAAGATGTACATGATGATGACCGGTTTTTTGGCCATGAGTACCGTAACGCCCCAGGTGACACGAACGCCTTCGATGGTGCCGCTGCCTTCCAGTTCCACGTAGGGCATACCGCGATGGGTTCCCGTCTGTTCCTTACCGGCCTTAATGTTTTTCAAGTTCTTGCGCAGCTCTTTTTCAGCCTCATCCAGAGCCTTATCCATTTTGCCCTCGGAAGAAACATGGAACAAAATGTTCACGAGATCATCGGGGGAACTGACTTCCAGATCGGTTCCGGAGGCCTTGGCCTTCCAGCCCCTGGGCGTATTTACCTTAACGCGTGAAGCAGCGTCGGTGAAAACCCGCGCCTGCAGGGTGGTTACACCGGCCAGGAATATAATTGCCGCGGATAGGGCGATTAGCTTTCTCTGATGCATCAAATTACCTCTTGTGTCGTCGAATTGTCGAACCACGCGGCGATTCTCCGTCTATCTTCCCGCGAGGTCTCATGTTTTGACGTATTCCGACCCCGTTACAACTAAAAAAAATCATTACCTGGAGCAATGCTCGGGAAATACCGCCGGCTCGCTCTCACCTTCCGGTTACAGGAAACCGGCCACCAGGGCTCGCACGGAGACGAAGATGGAATCAGCCAGGGTGATGAGGAAAATCATGAAACCGATCCAGTAGGCGGACTGGTTCCGGCGCGATACCGTGAAGCCGAAGAAGAACCGGTTGAACTGTTGCAACAGATCCGGCTCGTCCTTCTCAGACGCCGCCAACCCTTCCAGACTCCGCCGCACGGCCAGGGAATCAGCTCGGGTCCGATAAAAGAACATCACCCCGATCAGGATGAGTAGAACCAGACGCAGATAAACGGGCGCGCTGAAAATCGCCAGGGATGATATTCCCAGGAATTCTCCATTCAAGTTAATTGTGCCGCGCAGGTCGTCGCCATTGTTCATGTCGGGGGCGATAATTCCGGAAAGGGCCGTCCAACGCCAGTGGATTTTTCCTTGCAAGCGTCCTGAACGAACGTTCCCATGGCGACGTCGCTCATGTTTCGGTTTTGCTCTTCCAGACTGCTCGCGGCATTATTCCTTTCAATCGCCGCCGGCACGACGACCTGCGCGGAGTCCGGTAGTTCCCCGGAAGCACGGGTTACGCTTCGCATACTCGCGGCTTCATCCCTCACGGACGCCTTCGCTGAGATGAAAACCCGTTTCGAAGCGCGTAGACCGGGCTACCGTGTAGTCATCGCCGCGGCGGGCAGCCAGATCCTGCGCTTGCAAATCGAACAGGGCCTGCGCGCCCACGCCTTCGCCTCCGCAAATCGTAACCACATCGACACTCTTGTTCATAAGAACCTGGCCCATTCGCCCCGGCGTTTCGCGCGCAACAAACTCGCCCTGGCGCTGTCACGAAGAAGCGATCTCAAGCTCGAAAATTTCCGGGAACTCTCTCGCGCCAAACGGATCGTGCTTGCGTCTCCTCGTGTTCCGGCCGGAGCTTATACCGAAACGGTATTGCGCCGCGCGGACGCCATGCTTCATCCCGGCTTTCGCGCCGCGGTCCTTTCGCGCGTCGTCTCCAGGGAATTGAATGTTCGCCTGGTCCTCACGCGGGTCGAACTGGGCGCGGCCGACGCCGGAATCGTCTACGCCAGCGACGTCAAGGGCCGCCGGGTGCAAGTCGTTCCCATCCCGCCGAGACTCAACGTATCCGCTGAATACTCCATGGCCTTGCTGCGTGCTTCCCCCGATTTGAAAGCCGGAGCACTCTGGCGGGATTTCGTGCTTTCGCCGGAGGGGCAATCCATCCTGTCAAGGCACGGTTTCGGACCGGGATGAAATCACGCAAACGCCGGTTCAATTGGACCCGACCTTCCACCGGTTTCTGGCTGGGACTACCGCTGATCGCCTTTGTGGCCCTGCCCGTCCTTGCCCTGGTGTTGTCCGCTTCGCCGGAGGCAATCGGGCGCGCCCTGCGTCATCCCATGCTGCATTCCGCGGCCTGGCTGAGTCTTCGCACCAGTTTGTGCGCCATGGGTTTGATCATCCTGCTGGGCACGCCCCTTGCCTGGTTTTTCGCCCGGGCCGCCTTGACGAACATTCCGCGCACCCTGGTGGAAATGCCCATCGTCATTCCTCCCGCCGTGATGGGTATCGCCCTGTTGCAAACTTACGGCGCATCAGGTTTGCTGGCCGGCGCGACGGGCAGCCTGATTCCCTTCACGCCCTGGGCCGTGGTAATCGCTCAGGTAATCGTCGCGGCGCCCTTCTACACCCAGGCCGCCGCCGCCGGTTTTCGCGAAATCGATTCCGATGTGCTTCTCACCGCCCGTACCCTGGGCGCTTCTCCGACCCGTGCTTTTTTCCGCATCGTCGTCCCCGGCGCGCTGCCGGCTCTTTCGGCCGGCGCGGCGCTGGCATGGACCCGCGCCCTGGGGGAATTCGGCGCCACCCTGCTCTTCGCCGGCAACATGCCGGACCAAACGCGAACCATGCCCCTGGCGATCTATTCAGCCCTGGAGGCGGACATTGATCTGGCGCGAGCCATGGCCGTTCTGCTGGGCGGAGCGGCTTTCCTGATGCTTTTGTTGCTGCGACTGCCGCTCTTTCGCGGGAGCAAGGAGCAAACATGAGCTGGTCGGTAAACTTACGCGGGCTTCAGGGCGATTTGCAAGTGGACATTGCCTTTGGGGCCGAGGAAGCGGCCCTGCTAATCATCGGCCCCAATGGCGCCGGCAAAACGACCTTGTTGCGGGCCATCGCCGGCGCGCGAACTAATTTCCGGGGACGCGTCACGCTCAAGGAACGCGTCTTGATGGATACGGAAGCGGGCATTGACCTGGCACCCGAGGAAAGACGCATCGCCTATGTTCCCCAGGGTTTCGGCCTGTTTCCCCGCATGACCGTTCTGGAGAATGTCGCCTTCGGCTGCGAAAGGGGCCGAGCCGGCCGCGAAAAAGCCCTCGGCGAGCTGGAACGCTTCGAGGCGTCCGACCTGGCCCATCGCCTGCCCCGGGAATTGTCCGCCGGCGAAAAGCAACGCGTGGCCCTGGCTCGCGCGCTGGCCCCGGGGCCGGACGCTCTGTTGCTGGATGAACCCCTGGCCGCCATGGATCCCGGCACGCGCAGACGCATGCGAAACCAGCTGGCGCGGTATCTGCGGGACCTCCGCCTTCCCGTACTCACCGTGACCCATGACGTTCGCGACGTCAACGCCCTGGGCGCCGCCATCGTCGTTCTGGAGGAAGGGCGCGTACGCGGCCGGGGCACGGCCAATGAACTGGCTCGGGATACCGGCGACGATTTTATAGCGGAGTTTTTTCAAACCTGATTTATTAAACCAACATGCGATTTCTAAATGAACTGAAAACATTTCTGGCGCCCCGAATCGAACCGCCGGCCGAACCGCCGGCCGAACCGCCGGATATCGGCGATCCGACGCCGACCGCGGATTTCGCCGACGAAGACGCCGCCGGTGTAATGGTCGCGTTTTTGCGCCACTGTGGTTGTCCCTTCGCCGAGGCTACAGTGCATCGCGCTCGGGAAATCGCCGCCAATCATCCCGAGCTCAAGGTCTACCTGGTCAGTCACGCCTCTCCTGAAACGACCCGAGCCTGGCTCGCCGAAATCGGCGGTAGCGGGTCGGCCGTACTGGTTATGGACGAAAGTTTGAAATTGTATCGCGCCTGGGGGCTGGGGTTCTCCAACGCCGCGCACTTTCTCGGGGCGCGCTCGCTCCGGAGCGTGTTGCGCCTGCGAAAGCAGGGCATCGTGAATCGTAATCCCGGCGGCTATCGCCGGCAGACGGCGGGAACGTTCGCGGTAAACGCGAAAGGAAAAATCGCCTGGCGCCATTTGCCGGAACATGGAGGCGATTTACCTGATTTCGCGGAAGCCCTCAACTCTTTCGTAGATAATCGTGAATCAAACGCGTAATTTCGCCGGCCGCGTCGATCTCCGCCTTGCGAATGGAAACACTTTCCACATTGCATCCGATGGGAATATTCCGGGCGCTACCGAATGCATGCAACTCCTTGAAAATTCGAAGACAATGTTCCACGGAATCGGCCAGGATATCCGAGGTGTGTTTCAGATCATTCTCAAGCCAGCGAGGAAAACTGATGCCCAACCACTTCATGAACTCCAGAGTACGGGCGGAACCACAGGGCGTAATCGTCAGCAGGATGGGTGCCGGTTCCAGGCCTTGTTCCAGACAATGATAGTGATAGTCCGATAGAAAGTTTCGCGAGGCTTCGGCATTGTAAACGGCCTGGGAAATAAAGAAACTCACGCCGGACTCGATCTTGCGAGCCACGTTCAAGTGTTCCCTGTTCGACGCCATGTGCCGTTCGGGAATGGTCACGGCTCCCAATACCAGCTCCGGCTTTACCTCACGGCGAAGTTCATAAGCTTGCACCAGGGTAAGCCTGGTTGCCTGGTTACGGGAAGCCGGCCCCACGAAAACGGAACATGAGTTTTCATCCAGCTCGTTCAGGCCGCGGGTCAGTTCATCGGCGTCGTATTTACCGACGCAGCGATAGACTATTTTCGGCGTCTCCAGTTCCGCCAGGTATTCTCCCGCGTATTCACTTGAATCCAGGGTGGGCAAAAAAGGAAACGGACGCTCCTCGCTCGTGCGCGCGCTTTCGTCCTGCAAGTCGTAAATCACCAGCCCGTCCACGGGCAATGAGCGCACGCGCTCAATTTGTTTCGCGGCGATTTCCCGCTTCTTTTCATCATCGTATTCACGTCGCGGCGGAGTAATTCCATACGTCAGAATGCCGGAAGCGCGATCACGTAGCCTGGACTTGAGCATGGGGACAGGCTTTCGAACTAATCCCGCGGGTCAAACGCAAAAGAACCGCGAATTTATGGTGGCGATTTTCACGCGCGGAGAATTCGCTGTCGGCATGACCCGTCGCAAAACTATTTACGCCGAGGCAAAGTAACTCCCATGATGGAAGAGCCGCAATATCCCGACCGCTTGTCCCGGCGGAGTTTTCTGGCCGCGGGTACGTCGTTCGCGCT
>CAZGYS010000028.1:0-21884 GCA_964530305.1 uncultured Leptospiraceae bacterium | reverse complement strand
AAATCATGGACCCCAATGAGATTCGCGCGAGCGCGTTGTTTGACCCGCTGGGCCGAGTCGTCATGACCGCCGCGGCGGACACGAATAATGGAACAATTCTTCGAGGGGACGAGCTGCCCGAGACATTACCCGCGACTTCCCATGATTTCGAAGCGGCGTTGCGCCGCCCCCAGGAGCTTCTGCTCACCGCGGGCGAATTTTTTCTGTATGATGATCACGCGTTCATCCGCGAAGGCAAACCGACCCGCACGCTACGAACACAAAGGCGGGAATTCGCGCGCGAGCGAAACGAAGCACCCGAGGTGAACGCAAGCGAAAACGAGGCGAAAGACCCCGGGGAGCAGCCACCGATCATGCTGATACAGTACAGCGACGGGTTCGGTCGCGAACTACAATCCAAGCAGCTTACCGATCCGGGCCCGGCCTTCACGCCCACCGAAGCCGGCAGCCTCGAAATTCAATTCGCGACGCGACGCTGGCTGACGACGGGTCGGGTAGTGCTGGACAACAAGGGGAGAGCCGTCAAAAAATACGAGCCCTTCTTCAGCGCCCGCTTCGATTACGAGGACGAAAGCGAACTACGCGAACACGGCGTCACGCCGATTCTGTTTTATGACCCTCCCGGACGGGTCTTTGAAACGGTGATGCCCAAGGGCTTCCTGACTCGCGTGGAGTTCACCCCCTGGGAACAAAGAAGCTTCGACGAAAACGATTTAATCGAAGAAGCGCCCTACTACCTGGAAAACAAGACGAACGCGAGTCCGGACTTCGCCGACGAACTCGACGCCCTGAAAAAGACCCTGCCCCACGGGAACACCCCTTCCGTCGGTATCCGCGACACCGCGGGCCACCTGATTTACTCCATGGAAGTCCTGGAAAACGGTACGCGCCTGGTTTCCCGGCAAAGACCGGACATTCAAGGCCATGTCCGAGAAGAGGCCGACCCGCGCTTGAGCGCGAAACCCGGCGCGGCCAACTTTCGCGCGGTGTTCAATATGGCAGGCGAAGCCCTGCTGGTGGACGGGGTCGACAATGGCGCGCGGCGGGAACTAAAGAACGTCGCGGGCAATGTCATCCATACCTGGGACCAGGCCGGCTACCGCGTAAGCAATACGTACGACGTCCCCCAGAGAATCGTAAGTCGCTTTGTGGAGCATGGGGGTGACGGCCTTAAGCAGATCGTGGAGCGCTTCACCTACGGCGATGAGCTGGAGGATCGCGCGGGCGCGATTCGCGGGAACCTGTTGGGCAAGCCGGTGATTCATCACCATCAGGCGGGCGTGGACTTTCTCGACGCATGCAGCATCGGCGGCAACCCGGAGAAGCTACGCCGACGCCTTCGCCGCGAATACAAACAAGAGGCGAACTGGAACGATCCCGAGGGCGAAGACCTGGAAGACGAGACCTGGGAAACGGTAACCCATTACAATGCGTTGGAGTGGCCCGTGTATTCCAGAAAGCCGGACGGCTCCGTCTTACGGCCGAGTCATAATCCCCTGGGTCTTTTGCGTGAGCTGAAAGTACAGCGGCCGAACGAAAGTGAGACCAACTTCATTCGGCAAGTCGAGTACGACGCGAGAAACCAGAGACAATTCATCATTTACGGCAACCAAACCCGCGTCGATCACCAATACGAAGCCACGACCTTTCGTCTTCTCAAAACTCGAACCAGTCGCCTGGATGAGAACGGGGCTCCCGGGGCGACGCTCCAGGACATGACCTACACCTACGATCCCGTCGGCAATATCACCCGGATTCGAGACGCCGGCCACAAGCGGGTCTTCAACCAGGGCAGCATCATCGACCCCGTGTGCGATTATCAATATGATTCCATTTATCGCCTGATTCAAGCAAGCGGGCGCGAACACCCCGGCCTGGCCGGTACGGAACAAAAAGACTATCGCGGGCGAGATCCCAAAAACGCCGCCGGAGTTCCCCTGCTCAACGACGGAACGAGTCTGACGCCCTACACCCGCGAATACGATTACGACGGCGCCGGCAATATTTTGAAAATGCGTCATCGCGCCGCGAACACCTCGGCCGGCTGGTCGCGGGAATTCACCATCTCCGATTCATCTAATCGCGCGTGCGCAACCGAAAACCTTCGCGGTCGCTTGCCGAATGAACTCCATGACGCCAATGGAAATTTATTGGAGCTGGAACATTTGAGCGCAATCCAGTGGAATTACCGAGACAACGTCCAGGCGGCGGAAATCATTCCTCGCGAATCCGAGTCGGCGCCCTCGGACGCGGAGTACTACGTTTATGACGCCGCCGGAACGCGCACGCGCCGCGTTCGGGAACGACTCATCAAGCGCGGCGATACGCGCATTGAGTTCCGTTACGACGACCAGGGCAATCGCCTCGGTGATTCAATCGTCCACAGGGAGCCGGACGTCCTGGAAATCGATGAGAAAATTTATCTGGACGGCGTGGAAATCAAACGCGTACGCCGCGAACGAGTCGGCGTTTCGTCGCCGGGTAATTCGTCATCGGGCGATTCATCGCGAAGCGAATCAAAAACGATTCTGGAACGACGCACGCTGCATGTCCTGGACGGCGAACATCGCCTGGCGCTCGTCCATCATTGGACCATAAACGAAACCCGCCGGGAGCGCCCCCGGGACGCGACGCAAGTTCGTTACCAGTACGGCAATCACCTGGGCTCGGCGTCCCTGGAGCTCGACGACGCGGGTCTCGTCATTTCCTACGAGGAATATTTTCCATACGGCGGCACTTCGCTCATGGCCGGGCGCAATCGCCTGGAAACCGACCTGAAGGAATACCGCTACTCCGCGAAGGAGCGCGACGACGCCACGGGCCTCTATTACCATGGCGCGCGCTACTACGCGCACTGGCTCCTGCGCTGGTTGAGCGCGGATCCCGCGGGCGCGGTGGACGGGCCGAACCTGTACATGTTCGTTCGCGGCAATCCGATCAAGTTCACGGATCCCCACGGGCGTTCGGCGCGACATTTCATGGCCCTGATTGCCGTGAGCATCTACTTGCGCGGCGCGGGCGATCGCATCAATCCTCGACGCCTGCTGCGAACCATGGCCATCGGCTTCACCGCCGGCATGCTCATCGACCGACAGGAGACGCGCTTCTGGCGGGCGCGTCAGGCCATCGCCTTGAGCCAGGTGGAGTTTTATCAATACCAGCGGGACCATGCGGCAAACGGCACTGAGCGAACCAATCTCGGGCTCAACATCGCGTTCGCGCGTCGGAGGATCCGCTATTACCAGGATCGGATCGATGAAATCGGCCTCACCCGGGCCGCGCCCCAACGGGTTTGGCGTACGCGGCGCAGTTATTTCGCCGCGCACCGCGAACCCAACAGCATGACCGTCGCCATCAACATTCAATCCGGTCATTACGCCGTCGGCACCAGTGCCGCCGGCCGGATGCCCTACGATGGCCACACCCTGGCGGATGACCACGCTTTTAGAAGTCCGACCTACGCAATTCAACGGGCCGACTGGGCCTCGGTTCACTCCGAACCCAATGCCATGGAAGGCCTTCGCCGCCGGGGACATCTTCCCGGAAACCCCCGGGGCCTCTTACTGGCTACGCGAGCTCACGACGGTAGCCTGAAAAACCTGTGCGTTGATTGCTTCGGGGCTTTTCCCGACGTGCAGTCCGTCACCGATTCTCGCCTTTACGCCCGCTTCAGTCAGGCGCGAGAAGCCGCGATTCTAGCGCGGGGCCTGGGAAGAATTCTTCGGGTTTTGCGGGCCATGATCAGGATCGGAATGGTTCAACAAGCCCAGCCGCGCATGTTTCGAGATCCCCCCGGCGATTCGAAAGGCGGAGGCTCCGGCTCTTCCGGCTCCAGTTCCTCGAGCGATAGAAAAAGGCCCTTCGGTCGGTAACCAGTCCTTGACAATTTTCGCGGACGTGGATTCTGATTACATATGCACGCAACCGCAAGGGCTGCTCTTTTCGCGATATTCGCGGGCGCCCTGATCTCCACGGCGACCGCGCTGAACGCAACGCCCATTTCCGCTTCGAAACTCAAGGTCGACCGGGGCAAGGTCTTCTTTTACGTGGGCGCGAAGTTCACGAAGGCTAGATTCAAAAAAATTCGAGGTTTCGGAAAGCGCGTGGGCGGCTCCGTCGACATGACGTCGAAGCAAATCAAAATCGACATCGACACGCGCGACTTTTCCACGCGCAATCGCGGACGCGATAAGGACATGCACGAAGACGTGCTGGAAAGCAGTCGTCACAAAATCGCCACATTCCGCGGACGGATCCTGAACTATGATTCGGCCACGGGCAATGTCAAGGCAAGCGGCGTCATCAAGGTCCGCGGCAAGGAACAAAAGCTGACCCTGGAAGGTCGGGTCAAAAAGACGAAAACAGGCTGGCGCCTGCGGGTGGTCTTTCCCCTTTCCCTGAAGGCTCACGGTATAAAGGCCCCCAGCAATCTCTTCGTCCTGCGGGTGGGAGATACCGTGCGCGTTAAGGTTTTCCTTTACCTGGTGCCGGCGGGCTGATTCGGTTTCCAGGCTTCGTTTATGGGCATCAGAATTTCCGGCTTCAATTTTCGGGCCCCGGCGATTTTTGCATTCGTCCTGGGCTGCGGCCTTCTGGCGACGGGACCGGGCGCGAACCCCTTACGAGCTCAGGCTCCGGGCGATTTCGCGTTCAGCAGCACGAACCTGATTCACTTCCCCAGCACGAATCCCCTGGGCAAGGACGCCCTGGAAGTGATCTTTTTCCATCGCTTCGGCAGCGCCAAAACCGGCTTCAAGGATTTCCTGGGCCTGGACGACGGCGCCAATATGCAGGTCTCCCTGGACTACGGCTTCACGGAGAAACTTTCGCTGGGAATCGCGCGCACGTCGGACTTCAAGACCTATGAGCTGCGCGGCAAGTATGCCTTGCTCCAACAACGGGCCGGAGGTTCGCCCGTTTCCCTTTCTCTTTATGGAGTGTTCGCGCAGGAAACCTCGGAACAAGAGGTAAGCCTGGGTCAACTGGTGAACAGCGCGCAACTGCCCAATACGGGCAATACCGCCCTGAACGCGCGCCTGGCCCAGCTCAACACCGTAACTTATGAGTTGACCTATCGGGATCGTCAAAACGTATCGGCGGCCGTTTTGATTTCGCGCAAGTTTTCGCCGAGTTTCTCCCTGCAACTGACGCCCATGTTCACCCATCGCAATTTCGTGAAGACGCGCCTCAAGAATGACCGCTGGGGGCTGGGCATCGGCGGGCGCTGGAAATTCTCGAAACGACTATCGCTTTTGTTTTCCACCGTCGTCCTGCCGGAGCGCGACTACATCGGCGACGACTATCGCGTCGAGGACCGACGGTCCTACGGCAATGTAAACAACCTGACCGCCGTCGAGATCAACACCCTGCTGGGTCAAAGCCCGAACAACCTGGCCCAGGTGCTCGCGCGCAACATCATCTACGATAGACCGGTGGACCACCTGTATATTCCCGCCAGCCTGGCGCTGGACATCGAGACGGGCGGTCACATCTTCCAGATCGTGCTGTCTAATGCGCGTCGCCTGGGTCATACGCAGATTCTCCGGGGCGCGGACTTCGACTATTTTCGCCGGGACTACGTGCTCGGGTTCAACATGAGTCGCCTGTTCTGGTTCGGAGGCGATTCGGATCCGGACGATAGCGATCCCGACGATGACCCCGACGCGAATGACTAACCCATGGAGCCGACTATGAAAAGCCGTAAGTTTAGAATAACCGAATTTTCGCGAAAGCCCGGCGTCGGATTCGCGGCGCGCCTCACGGCGATGTGCGCGCTCCTGCTGTTTCTGGCGACCGCTTGCTCCTATCGAAACCCGGAACAACTGGAAAAGGACAAAAACGAAGAGGCCGTCATCGCCTTTCTACTGACGGGTTCCAGTTTCACGGCCACCTGCCCCACGAATCCCACGACCGTCACCTTCAGTCAACTGGGTGCCGCGGGCGTGACGGCCAATTGCGCGCAACATCACAGCGGCGTTTCGCCTACGGCGGGTTTCGACATTACGAATTACACTCAGACGCTTTCAAGAGTAGTAGCGAACAATCCTTCCCAGAGCTCTCTTTACCAGAAAGTCGTTACAGGGACCATGGCCCAGTATTCGAATACGGCCATCAACGAAGCCATCTTGAATTGGATCTGCAGCGGCGCGACGCAGTAGAGCGAAAGCGGCGCGTTTTGCACGCGCAACGCATGGAGAAGCTTGCTTTCGGCTTTTAGACGTTAGTAAGCTTTATTTAGTTCACTCCGATCTGCCTCTTTTTTGGGCAAAAAACCCGTTGACTGATTGCATGCACGCAAATAAACTGGATGTAAGCGTCACCGAGTTTAAAAAACGTCGTGTTAGCGCGCCTCGGGTTTTTTCTCATTCGTTCGCGATGTATGTAGTGGAAAGCGTAAAAATCGTCTTAAGACGCAAGTAAGCGCTCAAACTTTTCGCCTTCGGCGAATCCACTCTTCGCGAACATCAAATAGCCTTTCGGCTGCCTGGGTGTTTCCGGCAAGTAATGCTCTTCGCGGGCAAAGCCTTGCGCAATAGACAGAAAACATGCGCGAATTTCGCGCGCACAAAAATCGAGCCCGGGGCTCGGCGGGCCTTATCGCGCCCGCTTGATTATAAACAGGAGTATATATATGTCCGGTAATAAACAGGATTACGGCAGTCAGCCCACCGCGGTTCGCGAAACCGACAAGTATAAGGAAGAATACATCAGTGATTTCGTCGAGAAATGGGACCAGCTCATCGATTGGGATTCCCGCGCGGACAGCGAAGGCGATTTTTTCATTCGCCTGCTCAAGGAAAGACGCGCAAAGAAGATTCTCGACGTTGCCACCGGCACGGGTTTTCACTCCGTGCGCCTTTTGAAGGCGGGCTTCGACGTCGTGAGCGCGGACGGCAGCGCCCAGATGCTGGCGCGGGCCTTCGAAAACGGTCGTCGCCACAACCTGATTTTGCGCACGGTCCAGGCGGACTGGCGCTGGCTCAACCGGGACGTGCACGGCAAATTCGACGCCGTGGTTTGTCTGGGAAATTCATTCACGCACTTGTTCGAAGAGCGGGATCGCCGTAAGGCCCTGGCGGAATTCTACGCGGCCCTGCGTCACGACGGCGTCTTGATTCTGGATCAGCGCAACTACGACGCCATCATGGATCACGGTTATTCGTCCAAGAAGATCTATTACTACTGCGGAGACAATGTGAAGGCGGAACCGGAGCACGTAGACGAAGGTCTGGCGCGCTTTCGCTACAGTTTCCCGGACGAATCCACCTTTCACCTGAACATGTTCCCGCTGAGAAAAAACTACACCCGCAAGCTCATGCGCGAAGTCGGCTTCCAGCAGATCCAAACCTACGGCGATTTCCAGGAAACCTACAAGGACAATGAGCCCGACTTCTTCGTACACGCCGCCGAAAAACTTTACGGCAACGAAGAGGACTACATGGGCACCTACGACGTCGTGGAATAAATCGCGCGAATCCAGCACGTCCGGCCGGTACGTTCGATGACGGTCGGACGAAAGCCGCGCAAAGAAGATCACAAGAGGCAATCACATGAGTCATTCAGAGGTAGTGGAAACCGCGCGGGTGTATTACAACAGCGACGACGCGGAAGAGTTTTACTCCCGGGTATGGGGCGGAGAGGACATCCACATCGGCCTGTACAAGGACGACAAGGAGCCCATCTTCGACGCCAGTCGTCGCACGGTGGAAAAAATCGCGGAGCAACTGAATCCGCAAAGGGTCTGGAATATTCTGGATCTGGGCGCCGGCTACGGCGGCACGGGACGCTACCTGGCGGCGAAGTACGGTTGCCGCGTGGAAAGCCTGAACCTGAGCGAAGTGCAGAATGAACGCAATCGCCGCATGACCGCGGAACAGGGCCTCACGGATCTTATCAAGGTCACCGACGGTTCGTTCGAGCAAATTCCGTCCGAAGACGAAACTTTCGACGCCATCTGGTCTCAGGACGCGTTCCTGCACAGCGGCAATCGCGAAGCCGTCATCAAGGAAGCCGCGCGCGTATTGAAGAGCGGCGGCGATTTTATTTTCACGGACATTATGCAGGCCGACGACTGCCCCGAAGGCGTACTGACGCCGGTCTACGCGCGCATTCATCTGGACAGTCTGGGTTCGCCCTCGTTCTACGGGAAGGTCACCGCCGACTACGGCATGAAGGAAATCGCCTTTCTGGATCATTCGGAGCAATTGCCCAACCATTACGGCCGCGTCCTGAGCGAAATCACCGAGCGCTACGACGAGATTACGCAGTACTGCTCCAAGGAATACATTGATCGAATGATGGAAGGTCTGCGTCACTGGATCAACGCCGGCAAGAACGGGCACTTGCGCTGGGGCATCTTGCACTATCGCAAGGCTTGAGTCTTACGACGCCGACACGACGCCCATGGATCGAAAACCATCTCAAAGTCTGTACACGAAAAACGGATTTTACCTTAATCCGGTCGTATTCATTGTCTCGGCGGTGCTGATTATCGCGTTCGTCGCGGGGGGCGTTCTTTTCACGAAAGAAGCAGGCGCCGCGGCCGGGGCCTTGCAAAACGCCATCGCCGGAGGCATGGGCTGGTTTTACACGGCGGTCGTGGGCATCATGCTGTTCTTCGTCGTGGGCTTGCTGTTCAGTCCCTTCGCGCGCATTCGTCTGGGGCCGCCCGATTCGCGCCCCGAGTTCAGCAACTTGAGCTGGTTCGCCATGCTCTTCTCCGCGGGCATGGGCATCGGTCTGTTGTTCTACGGCGTGGCCGAACCGATTCTGCACTTCAGTTCGCCGCCGTCGGGCCCGGGCGGAACACCGGAAGCCGCGCGCCGCTCCATGCAGCTCACGTTCTTTCACTGGGGTCTGCACGCCTGGGCCATCTACATCGTCATGGGTCTGGCATTGGCCTACTATACCCATCGCAAGGGTTTGCCCCTGGCGATTCGCTCGGCCTTTCAGCCGCTGCTGGGAGACCGAATTCACGGGCGCCTGGGAGACGTGATCGACATCTTCGCCGTTTTCGGGACTTTGTTCGGCATCGCCACTTCGCTGGGCCTGGGCGTCATGCAGGTCAACGCCGGCCTGCACCACCTGGGCGTGATGGAGATTTCGCCCACCAATCAGTTGATTCTAATCGCCGCCATTACCCTGGTGGCCACGGTGTCGGTGATCTCCGGCGTGGGCCGCGGCATCCTCTGGCTCTCCAACGCGAACCTGGCCATGGGTACACTATTGATGCTGTTCGTCTTTCTGGCGGGGCCGACCCTGTTTCTCTTGAACGCCTTGATCGGCAATACGGGCGACTATCTGCAAAATCTAATCGCCCTGACCTTCGATAGCGCGCCCTACCAGGATCAGAAATGGCGCAAGTCCTGGACCCTGTTCTACTGGGCCTGGTGGATTGCCTGGTCGCCCTTCGTGGGCATGTTTATCGCGCGCATTTCGCGCGGGCGCACCATCCGCGAATTCATCACCGGGGTGCTGCTCGTTCCGGCGGCGCTGACCTTCGTCTGGCTGACCGTCTTCGGCAATACCGCCATTCACATGGAATTGAATCCCGCCCAGTACGGCGGCGCCGGGATCGTGGAAGCCGTTAAGAAGAGTATTCCCACGGCGCTCTACGTCATGCTCGCGAAGCTGCCGCTCTTCAGTATTACGGCCTTGCTGGCCACCATCGTCGTGGCGTCCTACTTCATTACGTCTTCGGATTCCGGTTCGCTGGTGATCGATATTCTCACCGCCGGCGGCAATCAAGACCCGCCCGTCAAACAGCGGGTTTTCTGGGCGGTCATGGAGGGCGCGGTGGCCGCGGTACTCTTGCTGGCGGGCGGCAAGGCCGCGTTGACCGTTCTGCAAACGGCGTCCATCACCATGGGTTTGCCCCTGGCGATTATCCTCTTGCTCATCATGTGGGGCCTGCTGCGTTCGTTTCGCGCGGAAGTTAAGGACTGAAACGCTTTCGCGGCGAATCGCCCCACGATATTTATAGACGCCTACACTTTGATGCTTAAGCCCGAAATCTTTTCCAGATAAGCGATCAACTTATCCTGCACGGCGACTTCGTTCGCGCGCGAATGCATGCTTCGAGGCTTTTTGTGGAACCAGTACTTCCCGCTGACCCGAGCGGCGGAGTCGTCGCTGACCGCCAGCCAGGCCTGCGTCTGGGCTCCCTTCAACAAGTCGTCGGTGGCATTGGGTCCGCCCATCTTCGTCGGCACCCAGCCGGGATGCACGGCGTTTACGAATGCCCGGGGACGCTTGCGAGCCAACCAGAGGGTCAGCAGTAAGTCGTGGAGCTTGGTATCCGAATAAGCCTGAAAAGCATTGTAGGGCCGGTTTTTCCATTGCAGATCCCGGAGGCTCGCGTCGCCGTTTTTGTGCAGGCCGGAACTCAAATAGATTAGGCGTTCGGACGGTTTCATGAGAGCCGTCAGTACATACGGCGTAAGCGTGTTCACGGCGAACAGCTGGGTCACGCCGTCGACGGTTTCGCGGCGAGGATGACGAGTGCCCAGACCGACATTATGAATCACGGCATCATAGGTCCCGAGCGCATTCACCTGTTTGGCCACCGAGCGCATGCCGGCCAGCGTGGAAACGTCCCCGACCACCACGGCCCGGACGCCCGGCAGTTTCGCCTTCGTTCGTTTGGCCTTGGCTTCATTGCGCGCATGGAGCACGACCTTGTGTCCCTGTTCCACCAGCAGTTTGCCGGAAAGGAAGCCCAGCCCGGAGGAAGAGCCGGTGATGAATACCGTCCGCCGCTTGCCGGCATTGGGTTTCGCGCACAGCAGGGGCAGCCCCGCCAGGCCGACACCCACGGCGCCCGCGCGCTTCAAAAAATCGCCGCGGCCGATATCAAGGCGATGGGACGCGCCCGAGGAATGTTTTGAATTGGACTTACTCATGTTTTGCTCCGGAAGGTCTCTGGACTACCAATATGGCCATTGATTCGGATTTCGTCACCCGGGAATTCTTTATTGCGCTTGAAGATCCCGGTTCGGGAAATGGGTCATGCAAAGACCCTTCGAAATTCCTACTGAAGTTTATCCTTTTGAGTCCAAATGGCTGGAAGTAGACGGCCAGACGATTCACTACGTCGATGAGGGCGAAGGCCCCGTCATCGTTTTCTGTCACGGCAATCCTTCCTGGTCCCTGCTGTACGTGGACATCATCAAGGAACTGCGTTCCGATTTTCGCTGCATCGCCATGGACTACCCCGGCTTCGGCATGT
Source organism: uncultured Leptospiraceae bacterium (assembly GCA_964530305.1). Taxonomy (GTDB): domain Bacteria; phylum Spirochaetota; class Leptospiria; order Leptospirales; family Leptonemataceae; genus CAZGYS01. The sequence goes on along the minus strand of CAZGYS010000028.1, from coordinate 10,657 downwards.
CCGGTAAGCCCGACATCGCCCAGTACGGTTATACGCCCGGGGAACACAGCGCGATTCTCCAGGCTTTCATCGAGAAAATGGGTCTGACCGATTTCTCCATTTTCGTCCAGGACTGGGGCGGCCCCATCGGCCTGGGCGCGGCCGGTCGTATGCCGGAGCGAATTCGCCGCATGTACATCGGCAACACCTGGGCCTGGAAGTATAAAGAGGGTACGGAGATGTACACCAACGCGAAAGCCTTCTCCGACAAGATGGGCGGTCCCGAAAGCAAGGCGCGCATCATGGAGAAGAATACCTTCCTCAAGATCTCCATGAATCAATTGCTGGCCGGCGCCAAAAAGAACACGCCCGACCTGGCGGACGCCGTGAAGGCCGCCTGGCTGGCGCCTTTTTCCACGCCCGAATCGCGCCTGCCCACCTGGGTCTTTCCCGGACAAATCATGGGCGCGGGCGATTTTCTGACCGAAGTGGAAAACAACATGGCCAAACTCGCGGACAAGCCCGCGGTGCTTTTCTGGGGCATGAAGGACATGGTTTTTCCGCCGTCTACCCTGGAAGACTGGCGCAAGATGCTCAATAATATTCAAAAGGAAGTGCCACTGCCCGAGGCGAATCACTTCTTCCAGACCGAGGAACCGGAACTGATTGCGAAAACGATTCGGGAGTTTGAGTAGAGTCGACGACACCCCGCTCCGAACTTCCCATAAACTGCGCGACATCGCGCCGGGGGTGGAACTCTGGCGCATCGGCCAGGACCGCCTCACGGAGTATACTTCGCTCTTCGCGGAGGTGTATGATCGCAGGTTCGCTTTCCACCGCGAACGCAATCGCCGTGAAATCAGGACGGAGTACGCGCGCCTGCTGGAAAGGTCCGTCTTTCTGGCCATGGTTAAGCAAGGTGAAATTGTAACCACCGGCGCGGGGGTGTTCGCCTTCCGGCGAGACCTGACGCCCACCCTGCCCCGGGACGTGGAATCGATTTTCGATCTACCGGCCCTGGCAAATGAACTCGATGCCGCGGAAATCTGGTATATGTCGAGATTCGCCACCCGGCCGGGCGCCGTGTCCCGCGAAGAGGCGCGGGCCATTCTGACCGCGGCCCCCCTTGCCATGCACGAGTGCATCAAGCACGACGAGAGCAATGTAATCGTCAGCCTGATGGAAGCGGGTATCGTTCGCCTGTACCGGCGCATCGGCATCCACTGGAACATTCTGGATACCGTGGAGATGCCCTTCGGCGACGGCTTTCGCCTGCACCGAGCCTGGATTCGCGCGGGCGATCTAACTTGACCGCGCTCCGTCCATGTGCAAACGCGCTTCTTTCGACCCTTCGACCCTTCGACCCTTCGACCCTTCGACCCTTCGACCCTTTCACGCCTTCCCGGCTTTGATGAGTTCGTCCATGTAATGAGAGATCGTGTCCAGGTTGTTGAGGATACCGGCCATGAGCAACACTTCCGGAAGTTTATGTTTCGACGATAAGCGTTCTTTTTGAATCGCCTTCTCCGACTTGATTTGGCGATTCCGCATTTGCTCGCGAAAGCGTTCACTCTGTTCCCGGGAAGCTTCGTCTCCCACGGTGCCCGCGTTCAGCCCGGCATTGATGAGCGCCAGGTGATTATTGAGAATCTTAAAATGGTCCTCAAGCATGGTCTTGTGATCCGCGCGCGGGAAACGCAGGCCTTTCTTGGCTTGCGCGCGGGAAAGCCTGCGCCCGATACGCGCGAAGACGTCCGCGAGCTCTTCCAGGATGCGAACCCTTTCGGCCAGGACCAACAGTTCCCGTCCGCTTTCGCCCGATACTCCGCCCGCCTGCAACTGCCCGACGTAAGTCAGCATTTCATGGCGATGGTCATCCAGTTCCTGCTCCATCTCGAATAGTTTTTTCGCGGCGTCTTCATCGAATCCCTTCAGGAGGAGATTTTCCACGGACTTAAAGTTGCCGAGCGAATTACGCATGATTGCTTTCTGGTGTTCCGCGGCCTCCAGCAGGGAGAGCCCGGCGGAACTGACGCTCCCGCTGGACAGGAGCGTCAGGCGTTCATCCAGCCGCTCCTTACCGCTAATGCGATCGACGACACCGCTGACCATTCGCTCGATCTGGGGCACGAACCAGATTAGAAGCAGGGTATTGGTAATATTAAAGCCGCTGTGGAAAACGGAGATGTAAAAGCCCAGCAGGGTTTTGTCCTTCGTGGGATCGCCCGGGACAAGCATGGGCATGAGGGTATTGGCTATGAAATAGAACACCACAAGTACCCAGGCCACGCCGAACAAGTTGAAGACCGTGTGGGCCAGGGCTGCTTTCTTCGCGTTGATATTGCCGGCCAGGGCGGCCAGGTTCGCGGTGATGGTGGTACCGATGTTCTCGCCCAGGATCATCGCCATGGCGAGATTGCCGTCGATATAGCCTTTGACCGCCAGCGTGATGGTTATGGCCGTCGTGGCGGAGGACGATTGGACGATCACCGTCAGGAGCGTTCCGAACAATACGAACAGCAAGAGACCCCCGTATCCATCGGAGACATAACTCTGGATGAACGCGAAGGTTTCGGGATTTTTCGCCGCGTCGGGTACCGCGTCCTTCAGAAAACCCAGGCCCAGGAACAGCAGTCCGAAGCCGATGAACACGCTCCCCCACCCCACCAGGCGGTCGCGATTCGTAAAGAGCATGATCACGCCCAGGGCGACGGCCGGAAACGCGAAGAAACCAATCTTGAATTTGAAACCCAGAAAGGCTACAATCCAGGCCGTAAGCGTCGTGCCGATGTTGGCACCCATGATCACGCCGATGGCTTGTCTCAAGTTCAGGAGCGCCGCATTGACGAAGCTCACGACCATGACGGTCGTAGCGGAGGAGGACTGAATGATACAGGTTATGGCCGTCCCGGAAATGGCCGCGGAAAAGCGATTGGTCGTGATCCGCTCCAGGAGATTCTTAAGCCCCTCCCCGGCGACGCGCTGGAGCGATTCGCTCATGAGCTTCATGCCGTACAAGAATACGGCCAGACCTCCGATAAGTTGTATAACCAGCTTTAAACTCATTTAGAAACACCCCTCTAACATGAGACACCAGGTTGGTACCGACATTTCAATTGTCGATTCCAATTAGGACGATTTCGTGACATCGGCTCCGGTTCACGGAACTGAATTCCAACAATTTCTTGACAAAACGCCGAAAACCGGCTACGGTCTCGGACTCGCTCCGACCGCCCATCGCGCCGCGGCGACCCGCCTCGTCTTAATAATTTGTTAGTATTTGATGTGTAATGGAAGCTAATTATCCCAGAGGATTTCTGGCCTTCGGCCGAGCCATCGGCATCAAGGAATCGGCCCTTGATTTCGGCGTGCTCCACAGTGAAACGCCCGCCGCGGCCGCCGGCGTCTTCACGCGCAATAATTTCCCCGGCCATCCGGTGGTCGTGGGGCGGGAGCATCTCAAGGACGGACGCCTGCAAACCATCATCGTCAATTCCGGTGTTTCCAATGTGGCCACGGGCCCGGCCGGGCTGGAGCTGATTCACGAATACATCGGCCTGGCGGCCGGGAACCTGGGCATGGAGCCGGACCTGATTTTGCCGTCCAGTACGGGCGTCATCGGACGCTTGCCGCCGGGGGAGAAACTCAAGCAAGCCTGCGGCCGAATTCGAGCAGATCTCAAGGCAGCGGACTTTCCCGCGTTCGCGGAAGCCATCATGACCACGGACACGGCCCCCAAGCTGGTAACCGCGGAATTGAAAAGCGGCATCCGACTGGCGGGCATCGCCAAGGGCGCCGGCATGATCGAGCCCAACATGGCCACCATGCTCTCCTACCTGGTGACGGACGCGGACATTCCGGCGGATGACCTGCGCCGATTGACCTCGGTGCTGGCGGATCGTACATTGAATCGCGTATCCATCGACTCTGATACGTCGACGAGCGACACTTTCGTAATCATGGCCAATGGCGCGGCTCAAAAGACCGTGCGGTTCAGCGCGGCGGACGAAGCCGCCTATCGCGCGCTTAACTTTCCCCTGGAGCCGGGCGCCGTGGATGCCCTCACCGACCTGGACGATGACTCTCGGGAGTTCCTGGTAGAGGCGGGCCGCATCATGCGGGAGCTGACGCGCAAAATCGCCGGAGACGGAGAGGGCGCCTCGAAGCTCATCGAGCTGCGGATCATCGAAGCCCGAGACCGGGAGCAAGCCTTGAAGATTGGGCGTGCCTTGATCAATAGCCCGCTCTTTAAAACGGCCGTGCGGGGCGCGGATCCCAACTGGGGTCGGATCGTGATGGCGGTGGGTAAGGTTTTCGATGAACCGGTGCCCATTGATAAACTGAGCATCTTCATGGGAGAGCGACGCCTGAAAATCGGTGATGCCGGCCGGAGTGAATTGCAGGCGCTGTCGGATTATCTGAAAAATGAGGAAGTCGTAATCACCGTGGGGCTGGGCGCGGGAGACGCCGCGGAAACTCTATGGGGTTGCGATTTAACGGAAGAGTACGTACGCATTAACGCGTACTATACTACGTAGATACTATGCGGGGGCATTCAACCCACGCGGTAAATCGCCCGGTCTTCGCGGGCACGAGTGGACGTCATGAGCGCAAGCTCTTACATTATAGTCTATCTTACATTAGATAGAACGATACATAGATAAAGTTCGGATCATAGCGGTTTTCGCGGACAGGCAAACGGGAGTGTTGGCGACTTATCTAAAGAACATGCGGGCCTTCACGGCTACCCACCGGTTTCGGGGCTGGCTTCTCTCGGCGCTGTTCGGGGTGATTATTATCTCCACGTTCTACGCGCTGCGGCAAATCGTTCCCCGAGACATGTCCTATTACAACGAGCTGTCCACCGCGCTGTTCATTATAATTTCCGTTTTGCTCCTCTTCCCCGCGCGGGAGCGAATCGCCCGCCGCTTCCTGCACAAGACGGAATACAATTTCTTCTTCGGCCAGGACTTTCATCATCTCGATTTCATTGCTCGCCAGTTCAACGTGGACGCCTTGATCAACGAAATCACGCCCGAACTGCTGGAGTGGCTGCGCGTTCGCACGGGCAAACTGGTAATCCTGGATACGGGGCGGAGATACTTTAACTCTTATATCTACCGGAACGGTACCTCTTTCAAGGGACGCCCCATTCACTACGAGACCATGGAGGAATCCATCAAATTCCTCAAGGAACATCGCCGGACGGTCTATCACGACCAGGCGGTTCTACCGGACAACGTCAAGACCATGATGACGGAGTTGCGGGCCAGCGTGCTCCAGCCCTTCATCTATCGAAATCGCCTGCTGGGCTTTCTGGTGCTGCACGAGGAGCCCCGGAACAACTACGCGGGTATCGGCCTGGAAACCTATGCCGGCAAGGCGGCCATCAGCATTCAGAATCGTATTTTGTTTACGCGAGTCATCGACGCGCAATTGTATGATCAAGAGTTGCAGTCGGCGGCCAAGATTCAGCATTTCCTCCAGTTGACCCGTCCTCCTCGGATTCCGGGGAATCGCGTTAAGTTTTTGCGCAATCATGATTTTCCTTGCATCATGGAATTCTTCGAGCCCGGCAAGGACCGCTGGTTTTTGACCATTCTCTGCACTCCCAGCCCTTCCCGGGCAGCGGCCATGTTTCTTTTCGGAATTCTGGGCAGACTCTACAGTTTCTTTCGCCGGGAAAAGAGCATCAGCATCAATCGCCTGCTGGGCCATCTACGCAAGGACCCGGGGCTGATTCGGTCCGAGTATCGCATGGATATTTTGATAGCCGAGATTCGCCCGCGCGAAAATAGAATGATCGTAATGTCCGACGGCAAGGAATTCCGCATTCACGACGCATCGCGACCGGAACGAAACATGATCACCACCGGCTGGCGCAATTTTCTGAACCTGGACGTGGGCAATCGCCTGCGCATCGTATACGGCCGGGAACCCCTGCTGGAAATCATTCCCGGGGAAGAAGACAAGCGTGAGAAAGTGCCCATGCGGCCCTCCGGTTCCTTCTGGCAATTGAACTGACGTCCGGACGCCATGCAGAACTTTCGTTTTCAATATCTCATCGGCCTGGTGCTTCTGGCCGGCGCCTATCTGTTTTTCGTTCAAACCGACGGCTATCGCCTGCCCTTCTACTATGCGCCGGACGGCGAGGTTCTGCCCTTCGGGACGCCGAAGGCCGAACATCCGGCCAAGATTAAGCTGATTGCCGGGAGCGTGCCCACGGCGGCGCTGGCGGTCTTCCCCGATTCCAATCCGGTGGAGCTGAAGACGGACCAGGGTACGCGGGAATACACGCCCGTGCCCAATCGCGTCTGGCACGTGCTGTACGATTTTAAGTATTTCATATTTTACTCCATCGTCTTTCTGTTGTGCGGTTTCTGGTTCCTGGATTCGGCCAACGACGTCCACCTGGCGGCCTTCTCCTTTCTGGTGATGCTGTACTGCTTTACGACGGTGATCTGCACGGCCTATCATGAGTTACAGCTGTTCCACCAACTGACTCTCGTGATGCTGCTGGCATCCTTGTTTAATTTAGGCTTGCGAACCACGGGCAAGGAAGTGCCCGGCAATCTGCTTCTGGCGGAAGTGACCGTCTTCGTTTTCCTGGCATTGATTGCCTACGTGGGGCAGAATAATCTCAAGACCATTTCGAACTTAAAGTTAATGGGTAACTTTTTGTTCTTCGGGGCCGTCATCGTTACCCTGACCATGCTGTTGGAAAACGCCATCCGGGGTACGGACGATCCCATTGAAAAACGCAAGCGCTGGGTTCTGTTCGTGGGCATTTTCATGGGCCTGTTTTTGCCGGTGGTACTCTACAAAGCGCGGGAACTTTGGGCTCCCGATACCGAACCCTACACCTGGTTGTTTCCGGCGTCCATCCTCTTCCCCATTTCGCTGTTGTACGGGACGTATCGCATTCAACTGGTGCCGTTTCAGTTCGTTCTGACCCACTCGATTCTGGCCGGTCTTTTGACCGTGGTCTTCGCCATCGTCTACGGCCTGGTTCTGCTGGTTCACAACTTGCTGCTTTCCGAAAGCGCGGGCACGCGCTGGATCGTACACATCATCTTCATCATCAGTCTGGTCTTCTTCCTGGATCCCGCGCGAAGGCGATTGGCCGGCATCCTGCAAAGACGCGTCTTTCGCATGGACGCGAATCTCACGGAGTCCCTGGAGTCCCTGGCAAAACTGATTTCCAGTCCCCTGCACCTGCAATCCGTGATCCAAAGTTTCATCACGCAGATCCGGGACACGCTGGACGTGGAAAAAGTGGACCTGCTGTTTTCCAATTCAAGCTTTCCCGGCCTGCAACTCAAGTCGGGCCCCATCCCACGCATGTCGGACAAGAGTTCCATCTGGCGTTATCTCAAACCGGAAAAGATGATCGTCACATCCTACCTGACCTACGGCGGCGGTACCCGGGGCGAACTGTATCGCTATCTGTTTCGAAACAGCTACTACCTGGGCATCGGCATTTCGGGTCCGGCGGCGCGCTTTCCCCTGGCCGGCGTCAACGTGGAGTTGGAGAACTTATTGCAAGGGGGCTTTCGCCGAGGCGACCGACGTTCCGACGCGGACCGCAAGGACGCAAACGACGACGGCAAGGTCCAGGCGGCCATGCTGGTGGGTTATAAGAAGGATCACCATATCTTCAGCCTGGCGGAAATTCGCTACCTCCACGAAGCCGCGCGCCTGGCGGGCATGCTCATGTACAATTATTCGCTTCTGCTTCAGGAAGTTGAAAAAAGGCGACGCATGCGCGAGCTCTTCCTGGCCGGCCAGGCCCAGCGCTCCATCTCCAGCGTGACCGACTACGAGGTCCAGGGTCTGCGCATTTCCTACTTCAACCTGCCGGTGATTTCGGTCAGCGGCGATTACCTGGACGTGATTCCCCTCTCCGCCCGCAGCCTGGCCTTCCTTCTGGGAGACGTCAGCGGCCACGGCCTGGGCACGGGCTACCTGGTGAGCACCTTTCGCTCCCTTATTCGCTCCCATCTTCAAAGCGGGGCGACTTTAACCGAGACCGTGGACACCTTGAACCAGTTCCTGCTGGATCGCTATCGCGGGAGCGAATTCATCACGCTCTTTGCCTTCATCTTGAACACCAGCACCGGTCACATCGAGTTCCTGAACGCGGCCCACCCCAGCCCCTACATCATGAATTCCAATTCAGGGGAGATTCGCCGTCTTTCGGACTCCCAGCGTCTGCTGGGGGTTCTGCCCCGGGCGTATACATCGCGCACCGCCGTGCTGCAACCCGGGGATCGAATCTTTCTGTATTCGGACGGAGTCACCGAGACTTTCAACAGCAGCGACGTGGCCTTCGGCGATCCCCTGCTGATGCAGTACCTGCGGGAGAACGGCAGCCTGCCCCTGGAAGAAATTACCGAGGGTTTGCGCAAGGCCCTGAACGTATTTCGGGAAACGGATCACCTTACGGACGATACCACCTTCGTGGCCCTGGAATACTCGCCCGGATTCAGCATCCGCAACATCTTCTCCTTCCTGGGTTTCGACCAGCGGGCTGAAACCGAGCAGAGTGAATAGCGCCGGGCCAATTTCCTTTGACGCGAAATAGACGCCCGTAAAAATGTCGGCATGTCCATGGTCTTCGAGGGCGACTCTTGAGCCGACCCCGCATCCTCCTGATCCTGACCGAATTTCCTCCCCGTATCGGAGGCATGCAGACCCATGCCCTGGCCCTGGCCAATCACCTGCACGCGCGCGGGTATCCGGTGGAGGTCCTGACCTATCGGGCCAATCGCCATGAGGAAAAAAACGCCGCGCACACGGTGGACGCGCATCTGCCTTTTCCCGTGCATCGCATTCTCAGCCGCGTGGGTTACTGGCACAACGTGGACACCATTACCGCTCGCGGACGCGAATTCAAACCCGACTTGATTTACTGCTCCACGGTCTTCTACGGCTTCATCAGCCAGGAGCTGCACGTGCCCGTCATCTGCCGCTCCGTGGGCAACGACATCATGCGCCCCTGGATCGTGTATCCCTTTCGTTTCGCGGGCAAGCTGGCCGGCCACCCCCTGCTGGAACGCCGCCTCTACGATCTGTTCAAACGCTTCAACTATCCGGAGTGGGTGGAGATTCTCTTCCACAAACATCGCTACCAGCTCATGGTTCGTTCCGCGCGCCTGTTGAACTACGTCATGGCCAACAGTCGCTTTACGGCGGACCTCTTGCGGGACATCGGCCTGCCCGGGGATCGGGTGGGAGAGGTCGTGGGCGGCGTGGACGCGGCGCGCTTCGCGTGCAAATCGCCCGAGCGCATTCGCAAGAAACTCCGCGTGGAACTGAACCTGCCCCAGAAATGTTATCTCATGACGACGGCCTGCCGCCTGGTGGCCAAGAAAGGCGTCGACTTCCTCATTCCGTCGTTTCTGGAATTGCGCAAACGCATGCCGGACGCGCACCTGCTGATCATCGGCGAAGGTCGCCATGAAAAACGCTATCGCCGTCTGGCCCGCCGCCTGGGCCTGCGGGAACACATCACCTTCACGGGACGCATTCCCCAGGCGGATATTCAAAAGTATTACTGGGCTTCCAATGCCTTCGTGCTGGCCAGTCGGGTCCAGGTGAATCCCGGCACGGGCCTGCGGGACGCCGAGACCATGGGACGCGTCCTGTGCGAAGCCAACGCCGCCGGCATTCCGGTCATCGCCGCGCGCTCCGGCGGAATTCCCAGCGTCATTCGCCATCGAAAGAACGGGCTCCTGTTCGAACCGGACAATCTGGACGACTTCATCGCTCAGGTGGTGAAGCTGCGCAAGGACGCAACCCTGCGCAAACAAATGGTCAAGACCGGCATCAGCTGGGCGCAAAAGAAATTCGACTGGTCCGTGATCGTGGCGCGCCACGAGGACATCATGGAAAAGGTTCTCGCGCGCGCCGGCGGCAAGCGCAAACCCTCCAAGGTAACGCGCATCAGCAAGGCCCGCAAACCCCGCGCGGCCCGGACCGCCAAAACCACCACCGCTCGTAAAACCGCCGGCAAGACGAAAGTCGCGGCGCGCAAAAAACGCAAGGCCGCCACGGCATGAACATTCTGTGCATCGGTGCTCACCCGGACGACGTCGAACTGGGCATGGGCGGCACCGTCTGCTCCCTGGCTTCGCGCGGGCATAAAGTAGAAATTCTGGATTTAACCAATGGGGAACCCACGCCCCACGGCAGTCCCGAGATTCGCGCGCGGGAGTCGGCCGCCGCGGCGCAAGTACTGGGAGTCCCGCGCAAGACGCTGGAGATGCCCAATCGCTATCTTATGGACACGGTGGAGAACCGTAAGACCATCGCCGCCGAGATTCGCGCGCTCCGACCGGAGTATCTGTTCGCGCCCTATCCCGTGGACGCTCACCCGGATCACGTGGCCGCCGGCAATCTCGTCGAGGCCGCGCGCTTCTACGCGAAGCTTACGAAATCGGACATCCCGGGGGAGCCCTGCTTTCCGCGCCGGGTGATCTTTTATTTTCCCGTGCACATTCGCCTGCGCATGGACCCCAGCTTCATTCTGGACATAGGCGCTTTCACCGAACAAAAAGCCCGCGCCATGCGATGTTACGAGTCCCAGTTCGTCAAAACGGGCAAGCAGGAATACATAGAGCATGTGCTGAACGAAAATCGCTACTGGGGCTTTCAATCCGGTTTCAAGTCCGGGGAG
>CAZGYS010000027.1:0-21911 GCA_964530305.1 uncultured Leptospiraceae bacterium | reverse complement strand
CCTACTACTTCCAGGACATGGTCCTGAATCGCCCCGCCTATGATGAGCTGGCGGCCCTGACGCTGGAGGTCGCGGACAGCGGGACGAAAATCGATTTTGGTGATCGCTTCGGACTACTCTACGATAAGCATTCCACCGGCGGCGTGGGCGATAAGTTATCGTTTATCTGCGCGCCCATCATGGCGGCGTGCGATTGCCCCAGTTTTCTTTTAAGTGGCCGCGGGTTGGGCCACACCGGCGGCACGTTGGACAAAATGCGATCCATTCCCGGCACCCGCGTGGATCTGAATGAAGACGAAATCGCGCGCGCGCTGGAAAAAACCGGGCTGGTGATCACCGGTCAGACGGACGGTATCGCCCCGGCGGACAAGAAGCTGTACGCGTTGCGTGACGTGACCGGCACCGTGGGTAGCATCGGTTTAATCAGCGCCAGTATCCTGGGCAAGAAACTGGCGGTCAGTCCCACGTGCATCGTACTTGATATTAAAATGGGCAGCGGCGCTTTCATGAAAACCCGCGAAGACGCCGAGCGCCTGGCCGGGACCATGATGGGTATTCTGCGCGAAGCGAAGCGTCCCGCCGTCGCCTTGATTACGAACATGGATCAACCCCTGGGACGCATGGTGGGCAACGGCCTGGAGATGCGCGAAAGCTGTCGTGCCCTGCGCGAGCCGCAAGCGGAGGACCTGCGCGACGTCGTCGAGGTTTCGGTCGCGCTGGCGGCCGCGGGTATTCATCTGGGCGGCAAGGCCGCGACCGCGCAGGCGGCGGAGACGATGGCGCGCGAATGCCTGACGAGTGGTCGGGCCTGGGAAAAGTTCAAGGAATTCATGGCGGCGCAGGGCGCCGATGTTTCGTATCTTGAAAACACGGATAAAATACCCGCGGCCGGGTCCCGCATACCCGTCGTGAGTGATCGCTCGGGTTATGTGAGTTCCATGGATTGTTTTGAACTGGGCATCGCCTCGAACCTGCTGGGCGCCGGTCGCTTCAAGAAAGAAGACGAAGTGGATCCGGCGGCCGGCCTGGAGTTCGTCCACAAGACGGGAGACCAGGTCAAGGCCGGGGAGCCGTTGCTCTACATGCACGTAAATGATGAAACGCGCCTGGAACAGGCCCGGGCCAAAATCCAGGCCGCTATTCGCGTCGAAGACGCGCGACCGGCCGCCGTTCCGCATGTGGCCGGGACCATTACCGCCTGAAGAAACCATGGACCAGCCTGATTCCAAAACAGCTCGCGTGGACAAACTGGATCGAGAGATCGAGGTGCTCGCCTATCGCCTGGCGGAGCTGGAACGGGAACGCCTGGAACTCACCGGCGAAACCGAGGAAGAGCTGACCCACAGCCCGCCGCCCGACAATACCGGACGCTGGCTGGACCGACGCGAATACACGACTTCGCGCCGCGTCATCGATCAGGAAATTCGCAATTACTCCAAGCGCATTCGCAAGCTGTATGAACTGGTTTCCCTGGCGCTGCCGTTGCGCCGCCAGTTGGATGAAATGCTGCGGGTGGGTTGCGAGATACTCATGCTGGACATCGGCATGCTCAGCGAGATCAGCAATGATCAGTACGTGATTCGTAATATTCGCGCGGACGAGGAACTGGGGCTGACCTCGGGAGATAAGGTCTCGTTTGAGGATACGTTCTGCCGCCTGACGCTGGAGGCGGGCGGCCCCTTTTCCATCGATCACGCTTCCCAATCCCATTATCGCGAAGAGCCGGCTCACAAGAAATTCAATCTGGAATCCTACATCGGCGTACCGGTATACAAGAACGAGGAGCTCTTCGGCACCATCGGGTTCTCCAGCAAGACGCCCAGGCCCGTGCCGTTTCGCGCCACGGACATCGACTTGATTCAATTGATGGGTCGCTGGGTCGGTTTCGCCCTGGAGCGAGAGGAATCCCAGCGGGAAATCCTGAAAGCCCGGGACGCCGCGGACGCGGCCAATCGCGCGAAGACCGAATTCGTCGCGTCCGTCAGTCATGAAATTCGCACGCCCATGAACGCCATCATCGGCATGGCCGACTTGCTGGGAGACACGGAGCTGTCGGCCGAGCAACGCAAATACGTGGGCATCTTGCACAAGGCGGGCGAAAGTCTGCTGGCTTTGATCAACGACATTCTTGATCTCTCAAAGATCGAGGCCGGTCGCCTGGAATTGGATGAGACGGATTTCGATCTGGAGGAGCTGCTGGATCGCACCTGCGAGATCATGGCCTTCAGCGCGCACCAGAAAAACCTGGACTTCGCGTGTCGCTTGATGCCGGGCACGCCGCGCGTTCTGCGGGGCGATCCCAATCGCCTGCGCCAGGTCCTCATGAACCTCATCGGCAACGCCATAAAGTTCACGGAGAACGGTCAGGTCACGGTGGAGGTGACCGATCACGGACGCGACGACATGGCCGGCTACGAGCCCGGGCGTCGCCTGGAGTTCGCGGTGCGGGATACGGGCATCGGCATTCCCCGGGAGAAGTGGGAGGAAATCTTCGGCTATTTTACGCAGGTGGATTCATCCACCACTCGCCACTACGGCGGTACCGGTCTGGGTCTGGCGATTTCCCGGGAACTGGTCAACATGATGATCGGACAACTGGGCGTGCGCGGACCCGATGAAGGCCAGGGAAGTATTTTTTATTTTACCGCGCGTTTCGCCAATGCGCGCGGACCCGCGGGGGAAAAGGAAACTAAGCCGACCTTCGCGCCGGGATTGCGCGTGCTCATCGTCGACGACTACGAAATCAATCGCCTGATCATCCGGGACGCGCTGGAGCCTTACCAGTTGGAAGTCAGCGAAGCGTCCACGGCCGCCGAGGCCCTGGAGCAACTCAAACAAGCCTGCGATAATCAAGCGCCGTTTCACCTGGTAATTCTGGACGCGGATCTTCCCGCCGGCAATGTCCAATCGCCCGCGCATTTTGTTCGCACGGACACGCGCATGGCCGCGTCTTGCATTATCTATATGACTACGGCCAGTAGACATGAAAGCCGGAAGATCAAGTTTCGCGCGGGTCTCGAGGCGGGCATTACGCGGCCCATTCAAAGGCGCGAAATCCTGCGCACCATGGTTACCCTGATGGGTAATGTGCGCCGAGGCTCCGGGGTGACGACTCCGAACCCGGACTCTTCCGGCGCAAGGACCTTGCGCATTCTACTGGCCGAGGACTCCGACGATAATCGCCTTTTGATTCAAGCCTATCTCAAGAAGACCCCGCACAAAGTGGAAATCGCCGTGAACGGCGCGCAAGCGGTAAAGAAGTTCCAGGAAGGCGAATTCGATCTAATCCTCATGGATATTCAGATGCCGGTCATGGACGGCTACGAAGCCGCCGGTCGCGTGCGCGAATACGAGCAAGAGCGCGGCGGCGATATTCCACCCGTGGTGATCATCGCCCTGACCGCCCATGCCCTCAAGGAAGACGTGGAAAAATCCCGCGCCGCCGGGTGCAACGCGCACATGTCCAAGCCCATCAAGAAAGATCGTTTCCTGGAAATGATCCAGGGCATCGCCCGGGGCGAAGCACCCGAGTAATTGGCGCGCGTTTGTTTCGTTCGTCAATCGCGCGCGGCGATTACGAGCCACCTGTAGCGGGCCTTGCTTCGAAGGTATGCATTCGGATGGGTTGTAGCGATGTGCCTTAGCACCGGCAGCAAAGTTCGGCTTTCCGGATGCGCGGGAATGGTCAGCAGCCCGCTCACGAGCCTGTCGCGTAAGTCGTGCTTCCCTTCATGGCGCCATTGTTGTAAGAAGAGTCGGATAAAGCGAACGGCCTCAACCTTATGGGGCGATGTTCGATGCTTAAGAACCAGCGCGGCCCACACCCGGGCCCAGCGCGGGCTGTCGGGGTTGGTCATCCAGGTGCGCAAGAAGTCCGCGGTAGCGGGACCACCGGGTCCGAAATCCAGCAGGCCGATGAATGCATATGGACGAAAGTGCCTTTGTTCGTAAGGAAACAACCTGGTTTGAACCCCTTCGAGTAACAACTCCGCCGCTTGCGCCGGTGGATAAATACGCGGAATATAGAAATAGGGATACGTGAAGCGATCGTACTCTTCGCGAAGGCGAGCGGTCTTCGTGGATTCGTCCCAGGGCCCATAAACCGTCGTTCCATACTTTACGATTCGTGGTTCGCATGAGGGCGCGGCTGATAGCCGGGACCGTCGAGATGGCCGCGGGGCCCGTGGTGCCTAAATTGTACACGGCAAGCTTGACTATTTCCGGGTCGGCGTCTTTCAAGAGTTGTTCGTGAACGGCAAGGGTGCTTTCTAAACGGAACAGGCGAAGACCTTGGACCGCCTCCCGGCGAATCTCCGGGGGCCCCTTACCCAGAGCCGTTTCTCCCAGAACGGGCAAGATGCGTTTTCGTAGCGGATCGATGATGGGCAGCAGGCTCATGCAAGTCAAACGCAGGGCCGCATCTTTCTCATTGCGGGCGCACGCGATTAAGTTCTTCAGCACCGGATGCGCGGCGGGCCCCATGCGTTCCAGGGCCTCTTTCGCGGCTTTCCGGGTTTTGGGTTCGACGAGTCCTTCGAAGATTCGCGAAGCGAAAACCGTTCCCCGAGCGCCCATTTCCGCCGCGGCGATGAGCACTTGCTTTCGGAGAGGGATATCGCCCCGCGACTTCGTGAGCAGTTGTTCCATCACGCGAACACGATTTGGTGTCGGGTGATCCAGTCCGGAAAGAATGCGCACGCCGATCAAACGCATGCGCGGATTCCCATGGCTGAGCAGCGCGGTAATCCGCGGCAACATAGGAACTAAATGAACGGGATCGACGCGCGCCCCGGCTCTCAACGCCAGTTTCGCCGCCGGCAGGGATATTGCTTCGGAGGCGTGCGCCGTCAGTTCGAACAGAAACGGCATGGCGGCCGGGTCGCTGAATTTGAACGCGGCTTGTACCGAAGGGGAAAGACGATTCGTTCGCGTGATATGTTCACGCAGAAGTGAGGTTCCTTGCGTCCCGACGTGCGATAACAGGCGTATTGAATCGCGCCCGCAGGTGTCTTTTTTCACGAAAGTCCGTAATGAAGGCAGGAGCTTCGCAAGCGCCGGCCCATGGTGGTTGGCCTTATCTCGCGTGGCGACGACTCTCAAAAGACGCAGGGCGCGACAGTTGCCCGACTTCGCGACCGTCACCAGCTTGCTCGCGTTTTCCCGGGAAATTTCCGAACGCGTAAGAATACGGTGCAGCTTATTCTCCGCGCGCCAGGCCGGGTTTTTATGACGATTTTTCAGCACGTCGATCAGGATCGCCCGCGGTTCCTTGCGCCGGTGTAGAATTTTCGTTAAGGCGTCATCGACAACGCTTGCATGATCATCGTTCAAGGCGGTAATAAGGCTCGGGCCTTCGCCTCGTAAGGGCAGGTATGCCGGAACATTCTCGCGGACCGCGGATGATTTGGAAGCATACAAGGTTTTGATTTCGGTCAGACGGGCGGCGGCGACATCGGGCATGCCCGTCAAAATCTTGAGGGCCAGGCTTTGCGCACCCGGGTCCGAACCTTTCAAGGCGGCTAGAATGATCGCCGTGAAATCGCCATCGCGATGCTCGTGCGTGCGATTCCGGAGTATGGCGCCCAACAGGGTCCGGCGGGAGGCGGCATCAGCGCGAACAAGACGTTTAAATTCGGGAAGCAAGCTCCGATAAGCTTCGCGTCGCGCCGTAAGTATTCCCAGGGCCGCGGCCGCGCGCACATCGTGGGACTTCGCGTGGAGAAAATCGAGCACGGGTCTTAGCTCGTCGGCGGTTTGCGCTCCGGCGGCCATGGCCTTGACGGCGTCGTCGCGCCAATAGGGGTCTCCCTTTTCGGCGAATGCGCGCAGGGCGGCATAGTGAGTTCGGTTCGCCGAGCGCGAGTCTCGCAGCAGCCGTATGGCCGAACGTTGGGTTGCCGGATTGGAGCTATTCAAATCACGGAGGAGTTGCGCCCGCAATTTCCCGTCGGCGTGGGGCCAGAGTTGTACCAGGGAATCGTATGCCGACCAGCGGACTGTTTTGTCCGGATCTTTTTCCAGCAGCTTGAGATGAGGAATGGCGACGCCGGCGGGTCGTCCCTTGAGACCCAGCAAGCGCGCGCCGTAGCGTCGCTTGAGAACGTAGGGACTCTTCAAGAGGGCAATGAGATCGGGAAC
The DNA here is from genome assembly GCA_964530305.1 of uncultured Leptospiraceae bacterium. GTDB lineage: Bacteria > Spirochaetota > Leptospiria > Leptospirales > Leptonemataceae > CAZGYS01. The sequence continues at coordinate 15,773 of CAZGYS010000027.1, read as the reverse complement.
GGTATAGTGGAGCGGGCCGGGTAGCTCGGCGATACGCGGTCGGGCCTGGATGGAAACGTTCGCCGCGAGCAGGATGAGAGCGCCGAGAAACAATATTCGTCCGGATTTGAACGCGAGTTTATGCATCTTGTTTCAACAACGCGTCCCGGAAGCATGTATGTCAAAAATATTCCCGGGCCGCGCGTTTCAATCAGCCATGGAGGCTATGCGAATCCACGTACGGCGGGCCCGGGAGCGGACGGCCTTTTTATGGTGAGTGGAGGCGATGTGCCGAAGCACCGGCAGCAGGACCTTACTCTTCGGAGCCGGAAGTGCGATGGAGAGGCGGTATACTATGTACATTCGCGCTTCAATGCGCCCGATGGAACGCCATTGCTTCAAGAACTGTCCGATAGCGCGGAAGGCTTCATCCCTGTAAGGCGAACCAGGACTTGTGAGTACGTCCGCGGCCGAGAAGCGAATCCAGCGCGAACTCCCCGGGTCGTTCATCCAGCGACGCAGAATTTTAGCCGACCGCGTGCTTCCATGTCCCACGGTATGGAATGCATGAAAAGCGTCCTCACGAAAGTGCGAGCCGGCGCCGGGAGGCCGCCTGGTTTGAAGAATATCCAGCAGCAAATCCGCGGCCCGGGGGCGCGGATAGATGTGTGGTAAATAAGAATATGAAGAAGAAAACCAGAAACGATTGGATTGCTCTTGAAACCGGGCGAATATTTCGCGGGCCTGCCTGCCTCGGCCTGCCTGGGCAAGCAGGACGGCCAGCGAGAGTTGCCGCCTGTTGTCCGTATCGCGGGAGTGAATTCGTCTTAGCCTGTCCAGGAGTTCGGGACGCCGACGCAGGTTATGACCGGCGAGAATGGAGACATACCGATGGGGTCTGTATTCGTCGGAGGCGAAGGTAAACAGAATCAGTATCGACAGGGCGCCCGGGTGGGTATGGTTCTTAAGCAGAAACGCGGCCGCCGTTTCCCCGTAGTTAAAAGCGATCCCGTTCAAGATAAAATGGGAGGCTAATTCGGCGATATCGCGCGAAGGCGAGCGCTTTCCATGGATCCGGGCCAGGGCGGGCATGGCTTCATTCCATATGGAACGATCCGTCGTTCGCGCAAGAATTCGTCCCATGGCCGGTACCGTTGAAAACGCCATGGGACCCAGGGAGCCCAGGTTTCGCATGGCGATTTTCATGATGCGCGGGTCTTGGCTCTCAAGGAGAGACGCATTAATTCTCTTTATACTCTCGTCGCGGGGCAGATAAAGTTCGCGGGCGGCCGCGAGACGCACATCCGCCGGCGCGTCGCCTTGCGCCAGCGCTTTGAGTACAGGCGTGACGCGTTTGCGAAAGGGATCCACAATGGGCAGCAGTCGAACGCATTTCGCGCGCAAGGCGGTTTCGCTTTCATCGCGGGCACAGGCGATTAGCTTTTCCAGGGCCGGACGCGCGGCGGGCCCCAGGCGTTCCAGGGCTTCCGCGGCCGCCTTGCGAGTTTCCCGCGCGGCGAGGGCCTGGAAAATTCGCGGCGCGAAAATCGAACCCGAAGGGCCCATTTCTCCGGCGGCGATGAGCACCCGGCTTCGGAAGGATGGGTTGCCGCGCGATTCCGCCAGCAAGCGTTGCATCACGGGAATCCTGGCTCCATGGGGATGGTCCATGAGCGAAAGGACGCGGACCCCGGTCAGACGCATGCGCGGATGTTTGTGGTCGAGTAATCCGGTAATGCGCTCCAGTTGACGCCTTAGATGAACGGGATCCGCCATCCCGGCGGCCCGAAGCGCCGCTTTCGCGGCGGAGAGGTGGATCTTTTCCGACGGATGTTCCACCAGTTCGAATAACAACGGCATGGCCGCCGGGTCGCCGGAATCCAGCGCATGAAAAACCGACTGAGACAGGCGATCCGCTCGTAGAATATGGCCGCGCAGAATCGCATTGCCCTGCTTCCCTAGATGGAGCAAGAGCCGCGGAGCATCGCGCCCGCAGGTTGCCTTCGTCGTGAAACGGCTTAAGCGCGGCAAAAGCGGTGCAAGCACCGGCACGTACCAGCGTGCATTATTCTGAGTTATCACAAGCCGCAGAAGACGCAACGCGCGGCAGTTCCCCGAGCCGGCGGAATCGACCAGCTTACGAGTAAGTTTAAGTGAAATCGGGGAGTCGTAAATGATATCGCCCAGATCTTTTTCGGCGCGATCGGCTATGTCCGGGCTACCGTTGTTTAACTGATCCGCCAGGAACAATCGCGGTTCTCCCGGTCGAGACTTCATCTCTCTATACGCGGCTTTCGCAACGTAATCGCTGGAATCGTTTACGGCGGCAAATAGACTGGGTCCGTCGCCTTGCAGCGGGAGAAAGGGCAACACATCCTGCCGAACTTGCGGCCGTTTTGAATTATACATGGACCGGATTTTTCGTAGGTTGGCGGCGGCGACGTCCGGCATGGTCTTCAGGATACGCAGCGCCGCGGTTTGCGATTTCTCGTCCGAGTCTTCCAGCGTGGCCAGGATGATCCGGCTGAATTCGGAATAACGTCTTTTTCTCCCCGGATTCCAGGACATGCCCACTACCAGTGCTCGACGGACGTCGTCGTGTGCTCCGGCAAGGCGCTTTATTTCCGGCCGCAGACCGCGATATGCCTCGTCTCGTGCGCTGATCAATCCCGAGCCGGCGGCATTGCGTATTCGGCGGCGATCTTCGCGGAGATAGTTCAACAACGGCCGTAGCTTATCTTCGTCGTCGGCTACGATACCGATGGTTCTGATTGCGAGGATGCGAAGGTGAAGCTCGTCCTTGCGGGCGATTTTGAGCAGGGCTTTGTAATGGGCGTCGTCGGCTATTCCCGCGGTAAGGATAAGCCTCACGGCGGCGTTACGAATCTTCTCATCGGCATGCTTCAAGTCGAGCAAGAGTTTAGCGCGTTCGGTCTGGTCGGCGTGGGGCCATAGTTTCAACAGGGATTCGTACGCCGACCGCTTGACTGTTTCGTCCGGATCTTTTTCCAGCAGCTTGAGATGAGGAATGGCGACGCCGGCGGGTCGTCCCTTGAGACCCAGCAAGCGCGCGCCGTAGCGTCGCTTGAGAACGTAGGGACTCTTCAAGAGGGCAATGAGATCGGGAACGGTATAGTGGAGCGGGCCGGGTAGCTCGGCGATACGCGGTCGGGCCTGGATGGAAACGTTCGCCGCGAGCAGGATGAGAGCGCCGAGAAACAATATTCGTCCGGATTTGAACGCGAAATTACTCATGATACTTCAATAACGAACTCGAAAGACGACTTTGTCAAAAATTTTCCCGGATTGGAGAAGAGCCATCTTATGGCAAACTTGCAACCGATGTATGAAATGCATCGGCGGATATTATTCTTCAAACACAATCAATAAATAATTCCCAATAATTACTTGAGCTAAACCGAAGCCGGGGTCTTGATGAGGTCAGGCAGGATCACGGAATGCGGGAAAACTTGAGACAAATCAAGATAGGTATGCTGCGCGGCTTCGGTATCTTTTTGTGCGTGGGAGCGATGACGGCGCTCTCGGCGCTTATGGCCGACCGCTTTTACAGCTTTTCCGCGAATCAAGTCGTGAGCGCCGGTTCCATCAACGCAAACTTCGAAAAGATGCCGCCGGTCGGAGCCGTCATTGCCTGGCATAAGAATATGATTGGGTTAACGGCTACGCTCCCGGACGGCTGGGTGGAGTGCAATGGCCAGGTCATCAGCGATTCGGAATCCGCGCTGGATGGTCAAATCGCGCCTAACCTCAACGGCGAACCATCCGGCGCGAACAGCCCCGGAACCAGCGGTAAGTATGCCATGTTTCTTCGCGGCGGCACTGCGTCGGGCGGTGGACAACTGGATCAGTTTCAAGGTCATTTCCATCGCGCCAATTATCTGGGTACCACCGTCTTCCAGGGCGGCGTGGGCTCCGGGGCGGAAATTATCTGGCGCGATGTCTCCGGTTTCACGTCGGACATCTCCATAACTTCGCCCGTTACAGACGGCGTGAATGGAGTTCCGCGCACGGGATCGGAAACTCGACCGGTGAATATGAGCGTGGTCTGGATTTTGAGGATTAAGTAGGGGCCGGGAAATTCCCTCCGTCGCCAGGCCGCGCTTTCGCCCTCCGTGGCTCGCGCGGCAGACCGGCGTCCGTGCCGGTCACCCGAGTCTCCTCCGGGAATTTCCCAGCCTTTCAGATTGCGATGGTCATGGATTGAACTTCATGGATGACGTTTCGCCATTGTCCAAAACGCGCCGGCGCGAATTGAGCTTGACAAACAAGCGAACGCTCAAACGGCGCGAAGAAGTCGCCATGCGAAAACTAAACTCACGAAATCAAACCCAACAAAGCGGTCGCCGACCTGGAGGGGAGGCGTGTCGCGGAGGCCACGGAGGGCCGAGAGCGACGAAGGGGTCCGGGGACATCCGCAAGTCCCCGGCGGAAGGGGGTCCCAGGGGGAAGGCAGCGCCTCCCCCTAGATCACGAAAAAGGCCGGAGTTTTCACCCCGGCCTTTCGCGCATTCGTTACGGTTCCGATTAGCGGTTGTAGTCGCTTTTGGAATCGCTGTGCGAATGTCCGCCGCCGCCGCGCCACTTGGTGTAGTAGGGGGTCCAGCGGTAGTAGTAGCGATAGCAGGTCGCGAAGGGGTTCCAACCTTTCCAGCAGGTGTAGGATTCGCGCAGTCGGCTATTGCCGGTGGTGCAAGAGGTTTCAACGTCTTTCACGGCGTTGATGTTACAGAGGCTGTGGTTGGCCAGAACACCGTCGTCGTAACCGGGCAGCAGAGGGCTGGTTGCGTAGAGGTAGTCCGTGCCTTCACCGGAGGTGGTGAACAGGGTCAGGCCGTTGGCGCTGTTGTGGTCCCAGGAACGGGCACCGCCGGTGCTCACGGAATCGTCCAGTTCACCGCCCAGCGTGTCGAAACCCAGCCAGGACAGGTAAGAGGTCGAGAAATCGGCCAGTTCGGAACCACCGGAAGCGTTAGCCATCAGTTGAACCTTGCTGATGTTCCAGCCGTAAGAAGAGGGCGAGTAGTAACGGAAGAAGCGAGCAGCTACCAGACCACCGGTGGAGTGGGTGTAGATTTCGCAGTTGTTTCCGCCTTTGCAGAAGGTGTTGAGTGCGTTGTAGAACTGACGCTGAGCGCCGCAGTTGTTCCAGCTGTAAGCACCGCCGCTCTGGGTTCCGTCGAAACCTACGTAGCGGACATTGGAGAGACCGCTAACGGATCCACCCCAGTAGTTGTTCACATCGCTCGACCAGTTGGTGGAGCAGTGGTTATCTCCGGAACGTCCGTGGACGAACAGTCGATAGGTAGCGGCTTCAATTCCGCTTGCAATAAACATGGCGGCGACCAGTGCCGCGATTGATAGCTTTCGCATTCTATTATCTCCTTTCCCTTTTCGCATATTGAGCATTTGTTTTTGTAAGACGCTTGTGCGTTGGATTGTGGGAACTATATTGCAATCGCCATGCCTAGAACGGGCGTTACAGAGCGAAAACCGCGGATTTTTTTCGAATGAAGTCGAGAAAGCGGAATTTTTTCGGGCGATTTCGCCCCGGAAGGGGAAATATTAGGAAATGATTCGAGAAACATTAGATCGCCATGGCGATGGGCCCGAATTCGTGAAAGCAGATACAAGTACTCTATAAGTCGGGCCGGTGGAGGCCGCGTAAGCTGCTTTCATGTGCGACAGAATGGAACAGAACGTGACTTTGTGAGCGATTGCTAATAATCATCGCACCACATTGGTGCATTTTTGGTGCTTAAGGACTTTCAATCGCAGGAGCGAGCATGCCCCAGGCGACAGGCGCGGGCATAGTGAGCTTTGGCCAGGCCCTTGAGCTTCAGGTCGTCATACACACGAGCCAATTCATACAGGGCGTCGGAGTTCCGACCGTTCAATCGCACCGCGCGCTCCAGGCTCTTGCGGGCCGCCTTGAGCTTTCCAAGCCGGAACTGGGTCAGACCCAGATTGAAATAAATATTGGAATGGCTATTGTCCAGTTCCACCGCCCGGGTATAAGAGCGCAGTGCGTCCGTGCGCCGCTTCAGGCGATAGTAGGCATTGCCCAGATTGAAGTGGGCGTGGATGTAGTCCGGCTTGAGGGCCGCCGCGCGTCGATAATTGGTGATGGCCGCCTCGTATTCCTTCTTTCTGTAGAAAGTATTCCCCAGGTTCATATGGGCCAGCATGAAGCCGGGTTTGAGCCGAATCGCCCTGCGGAACAGGGAGATGGCCTTCTTTAGCTCCCATTTGGAATAGTAGACATAGCCCAGATTGTTCAGGGCGCGGGCGTGGCGGGGGTTCAGGGCCAGTGCCTTGCGGTATTCCTCGATGGCTTTATCGGGACGGGATTTCTGAAAATGCCGGATGCCCCGGACGATGTGCGCTTCCACCAGCGGGTTGCGGTCCCGCGCCCCCGCGGCCGTCGTGAAAACGACGCTACAGAAAACGAATGCGGATATGGATGCGATTCCCCGTGCCATGATGTCCCTCGCGAAGATTATCGGACATTTTCGCCGTAACTAATGGAGTTTTCGAGGAAGCGCAGGCAGCCCCCGAAGTCCTCGTCGTCGCTCCCCAGCACGAAATTCCGGCCGTCCCCGGACAAAGCCAGGGCTTCATATTTCCGACAAGCCTCCGCGGCCAACGGTCGGTGGTCCAGTCGGCCGAAGTCCGGCGCCCAGGCGATTTTCCCGTTCCCGGCCGAATCGAAGCGTCCAATCTGAAACAGGGCCGTGGAAAAGGGTCCCTCGTCTCGGGGATCATAGGCGGCCGTCACGAAGAGATTCCCCTTCGCGTCGAAAGCCATGTCCGAAACGTAGCGAATATAGCGCTTGGTCTTGCCCTTCTTTTCCAGGGCCTCGTGAGCTGCTTTGTGCATGGGGTGATTCAGAATCTCCGCGGCGAAGGCGCTGAACCGAAGCGGCTTCATGGTATTAGATGGAAATTTGCCCGGCGTGTTCGACAGGCATTGGCCCGGCCGAATGAGCTCTTCGTAGGAAACACGCCGCCAGGCAACCAGGGAATCCCGGACTTCATTGCCCCGCGTAGCCCAGGCCAGCAGCAGCTTGTCTCCCGCCGCGTGCAGGGCGATCGCCTCGCATTCGCGATGGGACGCGTACTTGCGTTTATCCCGGAAGAAGCCTTCGCAATAATTCAAGCGTCCCAGGGCGCGCAGTTTCGGTTCCGGCTCCTTGGTATTCAGGTGATACATACAGCCGCGACTCTCCAGGGCGATGAACTCTCCCCCGCGACCGGGAATGGCGGTCAGCCCCTCCAGGTCCGAAGGGCGCGTGAACTTTTCATCAGGCACCGCCAGGCGATAGTCGCGAAAGCTCGGCGTCGCGTTCGTGGTTCCATCCGTCCGGAAAAACAGAAAACGCGGCCTATTGAGATACATGGCGTTTTTCTTACGCGGGTCGTTCTTCAGATCATTGACGGCCAGGTAGGCGTTCTTGCCCGCCGGGGCGATGCCGCTCAACCCGAAGCGCTTGGGATCCTCTCCCTGCAAAACCGTGCAACCGGGTCCGGTACAATTTTCGCGACAGCCGGCCGCGGCCGCGGAGGTGATGCAGAGCAAAAAGATGAGAGTGGAAAATTTCGGATGCATGTTCCATGAGTTCAATCGCGAACCTGAAATAGAACAAGCAAAAAACAATCAACCATCGGCTCAGGGATTGTAGATCCACAATTCTCGACCATGCACTCCGTCTCTGGCGCTGAATAAAATACCGTCCGGAGTAACGGAGAGGAACTGAGGATTTGAATCCATGGGTCCCGGCCGGATGTCGTTGACGCGGAACGTTCCCGCGGGCGTCCCATCGCTCTGCCATAACTCCAGGCCGTCGTCGGTTCCCGCGGTAGCCGTGAAGACGAGTTTATCACCCACCGCGGTCAGATGCGCCGGATTGGAGCTACTGGTTCCCGGACGGATATCACGCAAGAGCATGGTTCCCGCTTCGCTGCCGTCGGTGAGCCACAATTCGCTTCCCGTCCCGAAGCCGGCTGAAAAATAGATATAATCTCCGGCGACCGTCAATTCCCCGGGGCTGGAACCATGGCTTCCAGGGGCGATATCCTTTACCAGGTTTGTGCCCGCTTCGGTGCCGTCGCTTCGCCAGAGCTCGCGCCCATGTTCGCTGTTAGACGCGCTGAAATAAAGCATGCCCTTGAAGACGGTCAAATGATGCGGATAAGAGCCGTCGCTACCGATTGCGATATCCTTCAGCGGTCTTGTGCCGGCGGACGTCCCATCGCTGACCCACAATTCCCTTCCATGAGCCGGTGTGTCGGTGACGAAGAACAATTTGGAATTAAAAACTATCGCGCCGTATATTTCAGTCGAGCCGCTGCCGGGAGTTATCTCCTTCACCAGCGTCGTACTCGCCGTCGTACCGTCGGTTTTCCAGAGTTCCTTACCGCTACCGGGAGCCTGGGCGGTGAAGAATAATGTATCCGCCGTCGCCGCGATCGGCACGGGTTGGGACGAGGGGCCGCCGGGATATATGTCCTTCAAAAGTTCGACGGTGTTTGCCGACGAATCCAGGACCCAGAGTTCGCGGCCGTAACCGGGAGCTCGCGCCGAGAAGATCATTCGGGAATCCAGGAAACCAAGGGGAGCGGGGTAAGCGGAGTCTCGGTTCGGGTCCATATCGCGGATGAGGCGAGTTCCCGCCGCGGTTCCGTCACTGTACCACAGTTCGTTGCCGAACGTATCATGATCGAGCGCGAAGATCAAATTCGAGCCATGGGCCATGGCGAAGGTTGCGGTGCCGGAAGTGGAGTTGAGCGTGAACTCCTGAATGTATTTCGTTCCCGCCGGACTACCGTCGGTGAGCCATAATTGAATTCGTCGCGTGGAGGGCGCTTTCGCGAAGAAAAACAATCGGGAGCCCGCGTTCGTGGGAAGCACGGGGTTCGCGTGGTTGCCCGGGATGATGTCGCGCAACAGGCCCGTTCCGCCCAGCGTGCCGTCGGTAATCCAGGGTTCCCGACCGACGGCGCCGTCATTCGCCGTGAAGAAAGTCAAATCGCCGAATTGCGCGGCCGTGGACGGACTGGAGTTTGCGCCGATGTAGTTTGAAAACAACCTGGTCGTTTGGGCGTCGACGCCGTCGCTGTAGAATAGAGCGGAAGTCGTGGAATCGGAGCCGGGGAATAGAACCCCTGATTGATAGGGGACCAGCCGCTCCCCCGGATTCAAATCCACGCCCACGCGAAACGTTCCGGCCGGCGTACCGTTTGTGCGCCAGACTACATTGTCCGTCGCGGAGGAGTAGCGCTTGCCGACGATAAAAAATAAAAGACCGTTCACGACCAGGGCATCCTTCAGGTAATGGAAAGTCGTCCGGTCTCCGAAGAGATCGTTCTTGATTACGGTCAGACCGTTCTCATCGCATCGAAGCAACTGAAGGCCGGCGGGACTCGCGCTTCCGCGAACGAAGTACACGCTTCCATCGTATGCCCGGAACGCCGGGGCCGCGGGCAAGGAAGTTTCGGTCACTACGCGCGTTCCGGCGGCGGTTCCGTCGCTGACCCAGATCTTTTGCGTTGAACCGGTGCTTCCGGCACTTGAAAAGAAGAGTTTATTGCCGGAGGCGATGAGGTTTTTCGGGTTGTGGGGCAAATCCAGTACGTGGACCGTTCCCGCTATGGTTCCATTCGTTTTCCATAGTGCCGGCCGGGCTCCCGGGGGTTCGTCCCTGGCCATGAAGTACAGCTCATTGCCCAGTCGCACGAATCCTCCATGGTCCTCGGAACGCATTACGCGTAGCCGGTAGGTCCCGGCCGCGGTACCGTCGGTTCGCCACAGACTCATGGTCCAGAGGCTTGGGCTTCCCCAATCAAAGCGCCGTACGCGAAAGTAAACGATGCCGTTCATGGATTTAAAATACTGAGCCCGGGGTAGAGTACTGTAGGATGCGGTGTAACCCGAAGTGAACGTAGTTATCGTTTCCTTGTAGCCGTTTCTGAAAGAACGCAATTCGATATTGAGGTCGTCCACTTTCCGCGTGTAGAGCAAGCGGTTGTCGCCCGTGAACGGATCACCCGAAATTGCGACGGTACTGGTTAGGCCGAGCCACTCCAGGGAGTCGGGTTCGCTGGTGACCGCGTACAACGAGTACGAGGAGTCATGGGAACGCGCTCGAAAAAAGACCGTGCCGTTTCTTTCCTTCAACAAAACGATATTGGAAAGCCGCTGCCGGATATCGTTGCGTGAATAAAATTCCGGAATGGGATATGGTTCAGTACCGCGAAGAGACCAGAGCTTATCGGTATGTTCGCGATCTGAATCAGTAGCTACGAAAAAAACTTCATTATTAGACGAGATTACTTCTTTGGGGGACGCTACCAGAACGGCATTATGATTGATGTTGCCCAGCATACGCAGAGGGTCCATGCACCGGACATCCACGAGTGCATCGGCGCCGCTGATTTGACCGGTGCCTGAGCGAATACGACAGTACTGCGAAGGTCCCGTTGGTCGCTGTTTGACTTCGATGGCAAAGGACTCGCCGTCGGCTCTCGGAATGGGAAAATTATAGGAGCCGTCCGATCCGGCCGCCAGCTCTCGATTCACATGATCGCGCAGGATCAGGCCCGTGCCCGCGAGGCCCGTGATGGTCACGCGAATATTATATCGCGGCGCGGGAATGTCGGGCCCTCCGCCTCCCGTTCCACCGTCGGACGGAGCATTGGTGGGAGGTGTCTGGGGCGGCGAGCCTGGATCATCGCCGGAGCTCGTCCCGGCGGGATTGGGCGGCGCACCGGGAGGCGTGAACAAGCTCAACAAATTGTCGGGTGCTGAATCGTCATCGCCCAGTAGAACGAAGAGACAATTCAAGTTGGCCGACAGGCAAAGAGCGGCAATGAAGATGAATTGAATAATTTTCATAATGGGCGTAGCCGACCGGGAGTTAAAGAAGGCTTATTTGGACAACGTGGCCTACTTGTCGGTATCCCAAAAAAACGGCCCGGTTTACTCATTCAGGTTTATTTATATCAGCGGACCAGCCTGCTGGTTTTGTTTTGGTGAGGCGATTTTACTTCACCAGGAAGCCTCCCGGACGGGAAAGCGCTCTCGGAGTATGATCCGGGGCCATCACGAACAATCGCCGCCGGCACAATCCCTGCAAACCAGCTCCCATGAGGCCGACCGTTTCGACGATCCTGCTGGGGGCGATGCTCGCCGCGGCTACCTGCGCGCGCGCCGGTGACGAGCTCCTGGAGCAAATCGTTCCCGCCGGTGCCGTCCTGCTCGGCGGCGAATGCATGCTGATAACCCGTTCCGGCGAAGGCGAAAATCGCCGCTATCGCGCGCTGGCTACCGGCATTCCCCGCATCGCCTGCGCGAACGAATTTTTGGGCCCCGGGGAAGTTCGGACGGATCTAGCTTCCGCGAAGGCCGCGGCCGACGCCGAGTATGCAAAGGTTCTGGCAATCTACCAGGGTCACGGATCCTGCGCGGCGTCGGAAATCGTTCTGGACATCGCTCGTGGTCTGACGGCCGTCGATGCCTTCAACCTGGACGCGTCCCGTTTCCTGGGAACCAGCGTGGCCTTGAATCTGAATTTCGATCTGCAAAGCGCGGCCGAGCGCGAAGCCTCTCGCTGCGTCCCTTCGATTTCGTTCATGCCCGGATCCCCGCTGTATTGTCTTTCGCCCTCGGACGCGGCGAACCTGGCGGAGTTCACGCGCTTTCGCGTGGTGGAAAACGCCCGTGAGGATGTTCGCGTGAGCATGGAGTATCATCGCGGGTTGCACGAACAGTCGATGAGCGTGAGCGGTTTAAGCACCGGCGCCGTCGCGAACCTGGCGCTGATGGGCATCGGCGAACTGCCGCTCGTCACCAGTCCGAGATACGCGGCGACGACGCTCGCGCACCTGCTGACCGACTATGAGTGCCGCGATGATATCCTGGGCGCGAATCCGGATTTGCGGGCGTTGTTCACGCGCATGCTGGGGCAAAGGATCATGAGCGTTACTCCGGCGGAAGTTGCCGGCGTCTCGGCGGCGCTGGTTTCGCGTCCCGAGGATCCCTTGCCCGCCTGCGAATACGGTCCCGGCGCGATTCTGGGCGAAAGCATCGGGCGTTGCCCGGACACCTATGATGAATTTTAAGGAGCCCTTATGAAAGCAAGCAGCATGAAAGCAAAAGTCGGGTTATGGGCGGCGATAGTCGCGTTAAGCGGGCTGACGGGAGCGGGTTGCCTAACCGACTTCCTCGAACGGGATCAAGGCGATATGAGCGACCTGGCGCTTGCCGCAAGCGGCGGGCTCATCGCCCTGAGCGAAAACTCACGCGGCGAAATCGAGGACGCGCTGGCGAACACGGGCCAGGCTCGCGTGTGCGCCCTGCCTAATACGTGCGTACTGCTCATAAGACAAGCCGGCGGCTCCCGGGCCGAGCTGGAAAGCTTCATGGGCGTCGACATTACGTCGGACTCCCTGCGTGAAATTCTAAGCAATCTAGAGTACGAAATCGATCGGGAAAAAATCGAACTGCGGATTCCCGCCGCGCGAGAATTTCCGGGCCAACAGGATCTACCGCCCATCGTCAGTGAGGCCGTCAACGATATGATCGGCAACGCGACCTGGTTTTCCGGCCTGGTGAACCTGGCCCTGGACATCATCACGGGCTTTCGCCATAGTCGCGAAATATTGGACCGGATTTATCTCGAGTTTCGTCACTCTTTAAAGGACCTCACCGTCACGTTTTACTTTGACGGACGCCTGCGCTTGCAAGCCCTGCTGGAGTCCGAATTCAGCGTGGATTCCCATAAACGCTGGGACTCGGGCGGTTTTAAGGAATACCTGGTTCGCTCCGAAGGCAATCGCCTGCGCATCCCCATGGATATCCAAGCCCGGGTAGACGCGGAAAACACGAAAGTCGTTTTTGAGAAATTCGACCTGCCGGTGGAGTTTGACGAAATCAACCTGCGGGCTTACCACTTCAAGAATCGCATTTGGCCTTTTCCGGATCACGAGGAGCACATTTATCTTCGCGCGCGATTATCCGGACGGGGCGTCGTCAATCCGGACGACTTGAATCGCCTGGACTTTGGTGAAGTCGACGAGTTCTGTTTAGACGCCGTCATCGACGTGGACGCGGATATCAAGGCCCGCTTGACGTTTGGTTGGCGGGCCCTGAATTCCCGGGAGCAGGTACGCGTATGTCTTTAATACTGATAGCGCTCTTTTTGGCGAATCGCCTCAAGCGAGCTCGTGCACGAATCTTTCCTGCTCGCGGGTTTCCACCGCGCGTCGGGAACGTACGGCCCGCACCATTTCAATGGCCCTGGCGGCGGGCAGGCCTTTCTTTATTTTCAGGTAGGACGCGGCCGCCAGGCCCGAGCGTCCAAGACCCCCGACGCAATGGATGAGGATGTTTTCGCCTTCCTTCAAGCGCGTATCCATCCAGTCCAGGACGCCGTGCAATGCGTCCGCCGCCGGTGCGCGTCCGTCCATAATGGGCAGGTAGCGCGCCTGAAGTCCCGAGTCTTCGTAGGCCTGCTTGAGTTCGGGCACGCCGTAGTAGCGAAACTCGTCTTCGGTGATCAAACACAGCACGTGATCGATTTTGTTTTCACGAATAGCGCGCAGGTCCTCGTCCATGTTTCGCCGACGGTCCCGTCGTCCCGGCAGGATGGTCAGGCCGATGCGCCCGGAACTATCCGGTACGTCCATGAAGTCCACGCGCAGGCGACGCACGCCGTGGAGGTAGTCCGAAATCAAGCGCGCGCACATGGACGCGGAGAACAGCGCCCACTTGCGCTGGTATTCAGTGCATTCCTCGAAGGAGAGGGTGTGCATGGCGTAACGCATGAGGCCCACGTGCAATTGATAGGTGTTCCTGTCCGATTGAATCAGTTCCGCGTACAGACTTCGCAAATAGGCGATGACGCGCCAGGCCTTGCGCATGCGGGGAAACTTGAAATCCTTCGCGTCCGCGGGATCGGGAGCGCGCCACAGATCGTCCAGATCGATCAGGCGACGCGAAAGCTCCATGCCTTCGCGGAATTCGTCTTCGCTTTCGATTTTGGTGAAGATGTACAGGATATCGTTCTCAAGTTTGATCAAGTCCTTGAGAACGTGTCCGCTGTGGGTATGGAAAAAATCGATCAGCCAGGTATTGCCCAGCGCGTCGATGATGATGTTCTTGCCGTTCAGGTCTCCGTGGAGATAGGCCTGGTAGTGCGCCATGCTGGGATGGTCCTTGAGTTCGGCCAGTTCACGCTCGTAGAAATCGCGAACGTCGGCAAGCTCGACGCCCGCGGGTATGGGCCAGTCCGTGATGGAATCGCCTCCCAGCAGATCCTCCACGCGCTTGCGCAGGCGACCCTGGGCCTCCGGATTGTCGATGAAGTAATGAAATTCGTAGTACTCCAGCAGATCCAGCGCATCCGAACTCGCCGCCGAATACAATCGCCCCAGCTGTTCATTGAAGACGACGTCCAGAATGGAAATCAGACGCTCTTCGTCCTTTGCCTGGTCCGTCGCCTCGTATATGTCCTGGAAGGTTTGCACGGGACCCAGATCCATGGAGGCGTAGCTGTACTTGATGGCGCCCCGGTCGTCCACCTCGGCGAAGTCCACGATGCTGGGCGCGTTGTTGCCCAGCACTTCCTGAATGCGCTCAAAGGCGATGCGTTCCTTGGCGATAAGTTTGCGCGGGCCGATTTTGACCACCGTGGGATACTGTCGCCGTCCGTGGATGTCCAGCGTCGCGGCCTTGAGCACGACATTGCCGGAGAAGCCGCCGTCCAGCGTGCGAAAGCTCATCTCCCGGGACTGCCGGTAAAGATACAAGAGCAGCTTGCGATCCGTATCGCTGATTTCCGTGCCTTGCTCGAATTGCAATTGCATGCCGTCGTGGCGTGGATGCAGGCGATGGGCGATGGCCGGCATTGAGTCATTGAGAAAGCTGGTGAATTCGCCGATGGATTCGAAGACGCGAATGCCCAGCACGTCGCGCAGGTGCTCCAGGGCCAGGAAGTGTTTTTCCCGCGATGAGCTGGCGGTCAACGCGCTGCACACGGCGATGTCGAAATTCGGATAGCGGGTCTTGAGTTCGTAGGAAAGAAAACTAACTTTCGCCTCGGTCCACACGCCCATGACGCCCACCCGGGCCCCGCTCCCGGCGAAAGGCGCCAGCACTTGCTCCAGATTCGTTTCCACGAAATCATTGAGGCCCGATGCATCCACGATGTGATGGCCCTTCTCCGCGCGCATCTTGTCTCGGAAAACGAATTGGGCCCCGGGAGTATCCATGATGCAATGTTCGCCGAATTGGCGGAGATGATCGGCCTGCGTGGAATCGTTCGCGTTATGCCAATCGCGAATGTGAATGATTTCCAGATTGCCCTGTTCGGGCGCGTAGGCCCACTCCATCACGGAGTTCACCGGGCCCTCTTCCACTCGTTCGCCCAGCAGGCGATGGGATTCGTCGTAACCCACGTGGAGTTGATTGGGCAGGGCGTCGAAGGGTCCCAGCAGCTGGGTAAAATCGTTTTGCAGGCACTGGGTGATGAGAATCGCCGGACGGTTCTGGGTGGTAGTCACTCCAGTAACTTGCGTCGGCCCGCGCGGATTACAAGAAAAATTTGCCGTTAAAATTATGGACAAGTCCAGGCCGGCGAGCTATTGAGTATGCGAGGGCCGGAACATGAAAATTGGTGAATTGATGACGCGCAATGTTAAGACGCTGTCCGCGGATGAGAAGGTGATCGATCACCTGGGCATATTCAAGGAAAACAAGTTTCATCACATACCCGTGA